>JADBWH010000163.1 GCA_020404105.1 Pseudanabaena sp. M53BS1SP1A06MG
CAGCATTAGATCGTAAAAATACTGAATTTTACCCATCTGATAAAGAGGCTGTGTAACAGGTTTTGACTTTAGTTTTTTATCAGCAGGTTTGTAAATGCTCAATATTTTCTAAAAAAACAAAGATTTCAGCTTAATTAATGTCTAGTTTACAGTAAGTATTGGGACAAGTAGGCTATATCACTTGCCACGATCCCCGCAAAGATAGACAATATTTGCATTCAGAAAAGTAAGCATATAAACAAGCCAAGATAATCCGAATAATTTATGAAAAATGTACTGGCTATCATTCTGGGCGGTGGACAGGGAAGCCGACTATATCCCCTCACTAAAACACGGGCTAAACCCGCAGTCCCCGTAGCAGGAAAATATCGACTGATCGACATTCCTGTGAGCAACTGTATCAACTCGGGTATTGAAAAAATTTATATCCTGACCCAGTTTAACTCTGCATCTCTTAATCGTCATGTCAATCAAGCCTATCGTCCAGCGTCCTATTCTGACGGATTTGTAGAAATTCTCGCAGCTCAGCAAACCCCTGATAGCCCAGACTGGTTTCAAGGTACAGCCGACGCAGTACGTCGTTATGCTTGGCTTTTAGAATCGTGGAATGTAAGTGAGTACTTGATTCTATCTGGTGATCATCTATATAACATGGATTACCAAAAGTTTGTCGAGCATCATCGTCAAACTGGTGCAGATATTACACTTTCAGTATTGCCAGTCGATCAGAAAAAAGCCTCCGCTTTTGGTCTACTGAAAACTGATAGCGAAGGTAAGGTTATTAAATTCCTTGAGAAGCCTAAGGGTGAGGCTCTAGAGGGGATGCGGGTAGATACTACCAAACTTGGCTTAGATGCTACTGAAGCGATCGCTAATCCATTTATTGCATCAATGGGTATCTATGTCTTCAACAAACAGGTAATGATGAAATTGCTCAGTGATAATCCTGAATATACAGATTTTGGTAAGGAAATTATCCCTGCGGCGATTCAAAACTTGAATGTACAAGCCTATCTCTATTCAGGTTACTGGGAAGATATTGGAACTATTGAATCCTTCTACCAAGCTAACCTTGACTTAACTCGTCATCCTGCTACTGCCTTTAACTTTTACGAAGTCGAAAAGCCAATCTATACTCGCGCTCGTTATTTGCCTCCTAGCAAAGTTCATGATTGTAAAGTTAAAGATTCAGTCATTGGTGAAGGCTGTATCCTCAACCAAGCAACCATTACTAATTCGGTAGTTGGCATCAGAATGCATATCGAAGCAAATTGTACGATTGAAGATACTCTGCTGATGGGTTGTGATTTTTATCAGCCACATGAAGAACGGGAATCCGATCTTGCTAATAACAAAGTACCCATGGCAATTGGCGAAAATACAATCATCCGCCGTGCAATTATCGATAAAAATGCACGAATTGGTAAAAATGTGCAGATCATCAATAAGGATCGAGTCCAAGATGTCAATCGTGAAGAGCAAGGCTATTGCATTTGCAATGGCATCGTTGTCGTTGTTAAAAATGCAGTGATCCCTGATAACACGATTATCTAGATCAAGTCAATTTTTGAAAGTGCTGCTTTGGCAGCACTTTCAAAAATCATGCCCTTATGCAATGATCTGTGGCAACTAATTTGGATCGTACTTTTTTACAAAATCCTGTGAATCCTTGGCTAAGTTTGTTGCAGCAGCATCGCATTATTGCCGTTATTCGGGCAGATAATGTTAGTCTTGCTAGAGAAATGGCACTTGCAGCAGCAGCAGGGGGGATTAAGCTGATTGAAATTGCATGGAATACCGATCGCGCTGAATCACTAATCCCCAAACTGCAACAGGAATTACCTGATTGCAAGATTGGTACGGGTACGGTTTTAGATACAGACAGTGCAGAACGAGCGATCGCCTGTGGATGTAGCTTTTTATTTACACCCCATACTAATCCTGAACTCATTGCTAAGGGTTTAGAAAATAGTATTCCTGTAATCGCAGGTGCATTAACGCCGACAGAAATTATTACGGCATGGCAAGCGGGAGCCGCCGCAGTCAAGGTTTTTCCAATTAAAGTTCTGGGTGGTGTGGAATATCTCCAATGTTTACAGCCAGTACTTCGAGATATTCCTCTCATTCCTACGGGTGGGGTAAGTATGCAAAACGCTGATAAATTTCTAGCGGCTGGGGCGATCGCTGTGGGCATATCTAGTCATTTATTTTCACCAGAAGTAATTGCTGAAGATGACTGGACAACAATTATTGCGCGATCGCAGACTTTAATTCAAAAGGTTCAACCCTTTCAAAACCAATAATGGGGAAATCACAAAGCATATCCATAACTAAAAAATAAGACGATTAAGGTCATGCAATACGCAGCACTAGGACTAGATGTAGGTCGAAAACGCATTGGCGTAGCTGGATGTGATCGCCTTGGGATATCTGTTCATGGCATTACCACGATTATCCGTAAGTCATGGGAAGACGATATGGCAGAATTGCGATCGCTGATTCTTGAGCGCAATATTGACACCCTCGTAATTGGTTTACCTTATAACATGGATGGATCGTTAGGTTATCAAGCCAAGCAAGTCCAAAAATTTGCCAATGGCGCAGCGAGACATTTAGGTACAACCGTGGAATTTGTCGATGAACGCCTTACTTCCTATGAGGCTGAAGAGATGATGCGATCGCAAGGTATTTCCATAAGACATAACAAAGAAATGATTGATCGCAAAGCCGCCGCCCTAATCCTGCAACAATGGCTAGCACTAAAGCGTTAAACTTCACTATTACCATCTGCTAAAATTATTGATAAATTAGCGCCTCGCTTGAACAAGCCAAGGTTAATCTCGATCATATCGAAACGAGCACTCTTCCAACTGCTGAAGAATTGTTATGCTCAGCCGAAACACCTGTGGATAATCAGTTACAAAACGACATACCAAATTTATTGCTAACGCCTAACTCAACACCCACAAACCTGATCGCCTATTCCTCAAATCAAAAAGCGATCGCCCCTCACCACTCATAAATGCGATCGCCCATTTCCATCATCAAACAGCGATCACCCCTCATCATCCACAACACCCGATCGCCCATTTCCATCATCAAACAGCGATCGCCCCTCACACCCACAAACCCGATCGCCTAAATCTCAAAATCAACCAGCGATCGCATACTAATAAAACTCAATCGAGATCGCAAAAACCATATACTGGGAAATACAACTAGATCAGTAACATTCAAATATCGAATATGCTAAAAACTCTTTGGGCTACTGTTCAAAAAGGAAAAATTGAGTTATTGGAGGCTTCAAACTTAGTAGAAGGTGCAAAGGTATTAGTGACTGTGCTTTCTGATGACTATGAGTCTGAGTTTTGGCTTCAGGCGAGTCAGACATCACTTGATGCAGTTTGGGATAATACTGAGGATGATATCTATGCCGAATTACTCTAAAAATATCGTTATTTTAGTTAGATATCCATTTTCAGATCTGTCTAATGCGAAGGTTCGTCCTGCGGTTATTGTCAATACACCACATAGCTCTCAAGATATTCTAATTGTGCCATTAACCAGCAAAACAGGCTCTTTGCTTGATGGAGAGTTTGTCCTTTCTGATTGGGCGGCGGTAGGACTTAATGTTGTTACAGCTGTTAAGCGTGGTATCTATACTGTAAATAGAAGTTTAGTTATTAAGACTGTTGGGAAGTTGGCTGATGTTGATATTGAGAGGCTTGAGCAAGCTTTGAGAATTTGGCTAGGTTTATAATTACAACCCGATCGCCTATTTCCTCAAATCAAACAGCGATCGCCCCCTCAACACCCATAAACCCGATCGCCAATTACCCAACATCAAACTGAGCCTAAGTTTAAGAAAGAACTAATTCTGGTTCGGTAATAAGCCGTAATAATTTTACTAGTTCGATTGTTTCCATTGCGAAGGTTTTGCCTTGTTGATCGGTAAAGTCGATTAGAAAAGCTTTATGATCAAATGACATTAAGACCGTTCCCATTTGTCCTCGGCGGAGTAATATTTTCTGATGGGTAACTTTGTGAGTGGCGATCAAATCTTCAGTTAGAGCCACAAGATCGTATTCTTGAATTTCGTTCATAGTGCTTTTTAATCAATAGGGTAAGTATTAGTTAGGAGTGGAAAGTCTTCTGTAATTTTAATAATCCAACAACTTAGAACTAGGGATTCGCCAACATCTGTGCAAAGTGAAAATGCAAGATCGTAATGAGTACCATATTGATCGATTTTAAAAAGTTCGGCTTCACCTTCGATCGCTGCTTCTTGTAGAGCTTGTTCTAAAATTTCTTTGTTGGCGATGGTAATCCCAAGACGCTTTTCAAAAAGTAGGGCTTTATGTTTACCTTTCTGGTGTTCATAGTTCAGACACAAAACCCGATTGCCTAAATCTCAATATCAAAAAGCGATCGCCTTCTCAACATCCACAAACCCGATCGCCTATTCCCCTCATCAAACAGCGATCGCCCCTCACCACAACAAAACCCGATCTCCTATTCCTTCAAATCAAACAGCGATCGCTTCATAGTTGGGTATACTAAGATTAATTTAGTATTGACTTCTGCCTATGAAATTACCGAATGGCGATCGTCCTGAAATTTCTATGCAAAAGATTTTAGGATATTGCTTAAACATCAACCATGATAAGGGTAAAGATAAGGCAAGAGTGTTTGAATCCAGACTGGGTATTACAATTCAAAATGCTGATCGTTTGGTTGAATTAATTCAAGTTGCGGCAGTTGAAGGTGAAGTTGTGCAGGAGAGTAATACAAGATTTGGTAAAGAATACAAGGTGGATTGGGAAATTCCTAATACAGGAGGTGCTGAACTAAGAACTATTTGGGAAGTTAGTATAGAATCTGGTTATCCACGATTGATTAGTGCTTTTTTAAAGAGAGAGAAATAATGAAAACTCCACAGTTACTCGATACGATCGCTATTTTAAAACCAATTTCTATAGATAGACTTTCTCTGATGGAAGCAGAATATGATTTTAATTCAGCTTTGCCAGTGGGTTTAGTTGGTACGATTGTGGATATTCATCAGGATAATCAGGGGGCTGATTATTTGGTGGAGTTTGCGGATTCTGATGGATGTGAGTTTGCGATCGCCTATTTGAAGGCTAATGAATTTCTTACTTTGCAATATGAGCTTGCTGCGGCACAAGTAGTAGAGCTGTAATGTTATGCAAATAAAAGAACTCACTACCGAACAGTTTCGTTTACTGGTTCGTGAAGTTGTAATTGAAGTCCTAGAAGAATATATTGATCTAGATGAAGGTAAGAAGTTAAAAACAGCAGTTGTGGAACGTTTATTACGACAACAACAGCAACCAACTGTTATTCCTGCGGCTCAAGCTATGCAATCATTGGGGCTTAATTGGGATGAGTTATAGTATTGATTTTACTTCTGAGGCGATCGCGGATCTAGCGAAAATTGACTGCACTAATCAAATACGGATAGCTACAGCAAGTCTCTAAGCTCATCTCTTGTGATCTGACAATCTCTGAGAATTTGTGAAAGTAGTCCAGTTCCAATATCTTCACCTGAATGAACTGGAACTACTGTGCGCCTACCATCCTCATGAATAAGAATATGGTGACTACCTTTTACCCGCGCTATATCAAAGCCTATTTTCTGTAGAGCTTTGATTAGTTGGTTGCCTGTCAAACTTGGTAGCTTGCTCATACTGTTACTAAAATTTTCTGGATGCCTACAAATTCTGTAAATGGACTGTCTTGGTTCTCGAATTCTAGGCATAGTTCTGCTGCTTCTTGAATGCGTTCCATAAGAATATCAAGGGATTTTGCTTGGGTATGGCAACCTCTTAAGTTGGGGATTGAGGCGACAAAATACCCATCAGAGTCTTTTTCGATGACTACGTTAAATTCTCTAATCATTTTTGACTAACTCGCTTATCTTAATTTGCCTAAGTTGCTTTAAGGTTATTTCCCTAGTTTACTATAGGTTAACAAGCCAATGGCGATCGCTAAAATCCTCAAGCCACTCAAAACATTGATCGCCTCTCACCACTCACAAAACCCGATCGCCTATCCCTTCAAACCAAACAGCGATCGCCCCTCATCCCCACAAACCCGATCGCCTATTTCCCCACATCAAACAGCGATCGCCCCTCAACACCCAAAACCCGATCGCCTATTTCCTCAAATCAAATAGCGATCGCCTATTCATGTTAGTGATCCTAGATTAAAATGGTGTTAATAATGCTTGCTTTAGCCTTAAATCTATGATTACAACTATTAAGAACAAGCAATTATTTGTTTTGTTGAACGAGCTAAAGTCTAGTCTGGTAGAACTCTATGGAGACAGATTGTTTTCGGTGATTCTTTTTGGTTCTCATGCAAGAGGAGAGGCTACTTCTGAATCAGATATTGATGTGATGATAGTTTTGGCAGATCCTGTTAACGCAGTTGAGGAGAGATCAAGAATGTCTAGTCTTTTTTGGTACTTCTTGAGGGAATATGATGAACTAATCTCAATTATCCCAATATCAAAATCTCGGTTTTTAGCAGGTGAAATCTCTTTTCTGAGAGTGGTTAGGCGTGAAGGTATTGAGATATGAATGAATTAGCAAAGTTCTTGCTATTGTCCAATGAAGATCTGGAAACTGCTCAATTGCTCTGTGATTGTGGACGTTATCGTTCTGCTATATCGCGTGCTTACTATGCCATGTTTTATATGACTCAATATTTACTTCTCTCTGAAGGATTAGATACTTCTACTCACAAAGGAGTTCTCAAGATGCTTAGTCTACATTTTGTGAAAACAGGGAAAATAACTCTAAGCGTTGCAGATTTGCTGAGGGAAGCTTACGATGCCAGACAAACTTGTGATTACGAATCTGATATGACTGAGGATGAGGAAATGGCGAAAAATGCGATCGCTAACGCTCAAACTTTTATTTCTGAAGTTAAAATGCTACTTTCTTAGAATTAGCGATCGCCTAAATCTCAAATCAAACAGCGATCGCCCCTCACCACCCACAAAAACAATCGCCTATTTCCCACATCAAACAGCGATCGCTATATTCTAAATGCTAAACTTTATTCTCAAGAGGCGAGTGATTTAAGGTATGTATAATAAAAGTTATATATGAAATTCATATGGAATGAAGTTAAAAGGCAAAGCAACCTAAAAAAGCACGCTATTGATTTTGTGAATGCTGAAAAAGTCTTTACAGGCTCGACATTCACGTTTGAAGATAACCGTGAAAACTATGGAGAACAGCGTTGGGTAACGCTTGGACTCTTAGGCATGAAAGTTGTTGTGATCGTACATACTGAAACCGAAGACGAAATCCGTATTATTTCTATGCGTGAGGCAAACAAAAATGAACAACTTCTCTTCTTCAGAAACCTCTAATGATCGTGATGAATATTCCGAAGTAACACAATCAGATTTAGATCGGGCAAAGTTTCGTATTGCACTTAAACCTATGCCACGCAAGCAAAGTATTACTATTTCTTTAGATGCTAATCTTATTGAGTATTTCAAATTGAAGGCGGGAGAAGTTGGCTATCAAAATCTGATTAATGAAATTTTACGCCAAGCGAAGGAGCAGGAAGAATCGGGAAAAGTTTTGCAATAAACTATTAAATCAAAGTATGATCGCCCCTCACACCCACAAACCCGATCGCCTATCCCCTCAACCAAAACAGCGATCGCCCCCACAACCCAACACCCGATCGCACATTTCCCACATCAAACAACGATCGCCCCAACAACCCACAAACCCGATCGCAAATTCCTCAAATCAAACAGCGATCGCCCCTCAACACCCAACACCCGATCGCCTATTTCCCTCATCAAACAGCGATCGCGTCCTCAACACCCACAAACCCGATCGCCTATTTCCCTCAAAATCAAACAGCGATCGCACTCATTGAAATCCTAAAAAATCAGGCATTGCAGAGTTTAGTATGAATCAAAGATTCTTAAAAACTAGGAATGAGATCCAGTACAAACTCTAATTTCTAAGATTGGCAGATTTCATACTAAACTCTGCAACGCCAAAAATCACTTAATCAAATATTCCACAATTTTTTCTTGCTTGCGAGTGATATTGATTCAAACATTTACGAAGAAGTTTAATATCTTTAGATTTTTCTCCTTTTTGAATACATTCTACTAAAGCATTTAGAGACTGAACTAAAAGATGCACAGTTGTTGAAGGATTATCTTTTTCAGGTTTATTTGGATCATACTGGCTAAGCAAAGTCTTTGCATTTTTAATAGCAGTAGGTTGTAGATCTTTAATCTCTTCATAGATTGTTGTACTGTTCTTTTCGTATCTATGACCAAGTAGCTTGGTCAGGCTTGATTTGTAGGATTTTCGCGTCATCCCAGTATTATAAAAATGAAAGTGTAGTAAATACCACAATTCAAATGCTTCATTTGAGTACGCTACATGCATCCCATTATTGTAAGCAGAAGTTATGGCAGCATTGAATTGTCCTGATGGAAATGAGTCACGATCAAATACGCACCAAATATAACTATATCTGTTACATTCTATGTATTCCTTAGCGCGTTCCACTAGGCTAAGGGTATTATCCCCTAACCCAATCACTTCAAATAGTTCCACAGATAAGGTTGGGATACGAAAAGATTGAAAGTAGTTAGGCTCAGTCTTTTTACCTTCACAAATAATCAGAAATGATGGCAAAATACCTCTTGTGTCAACTATTCTCTCTGAATAACTCTGAACTCTTGGCTCAGTACGCGGACGTTTAGCCATTTGAGTTACCTAATAAACTGTGCAAGTTACCGATAAATGGAATAGCACCATATTTACCGTGAATATAATTATCCTCAAATGAAGCATCATTTCTTACTTTCTTGAAAGTTTCTTCTTTTGAGTCTTCTTCAGTAGGTATTTTATATTCAGCTAGAGAATAAAGATGAGTAGATCCTTTTTCATCCTTCTCAGCAAACCAAATTTGATCTCGTCTAAATATTTTATGGCTTAAAAGATTTGTATCATGAGTAATAAAAATTATTTGAGCATTGTTCGGGTTGGTCTCTTTAGAGTTAAAAAGGTCAATGATCGCACAAGTAATTAGAGGATGAATACTAGAATCAAATTCATCAACAAATAAAATCCTACCTTTTTTTAAGGTATCTATTAATAGCCCTGCTAATGCAAATAATCTTTTAGTTCCTTCTGATTCATGGGTGTCGAGATCAAAAAGTTCAGGAGTCCTATCGCCATCTTGATCATACTTCCAATGAAATGTTGTTATTGAAGTCCTTCTTAAAGAACGCAACTGTAGTTCTGTAAGTCTCTCTTGAAGACTTTTTGGGAATTTAGATAGATCAGGTTCTATTGTTTCTATCTCAATGCTATTTATGCCTAAATCGAGCCTTTTAATAAATTCAACAATTTCGTCTTTGTATGAACCATCTTCAAAACACTTGACTGTATATCTGCGATTTTGAATGTCACTTGGGTCTGCTATTGATAAAGATTGAAACCAACGTAATATTTCTTTAGCGATTTTACCATTCCACTGTGAAACAACAGATAAGAAAAGAGCATTGTCTCTAGTTCTTACATCAACCCCTACTCCTTCACTAAATGAGTTTTTCACTTCGATATGCTTGTTATTACGAACAAAAAGTTTACGTTCCCTAGTAGTTGGGGTGTCAAACAACCACTCAGATACAACTTCTTGAGAATTAACTTCAAATCCATATCTGTACTTTCTTTTATTTAAGATGAAAATTGCCTCAAAAGCAGATGCTTGTCTTTCTGTTTCTGTGCTTAATCTAAAAGGTTCAACATTTATAGTTTCACCTTCTTGGGAATCTTTAGATGAGTTAAGTATAAATCGACGCATAAATTGTAAAGCAGCATGTAGATTGCTTTTGCCACTAGCATTTGCTCCATAAATAACAGCACTCTTTAATAGACTTAACTTTGAGTCAACTTCAATAATATTTTCTTTATCTAAATTCTTATTTTTTGAAACGATTTTTGCTGCGACCATGCTAAACGTCGTTTCATCTCTAAAAGACATATAGTTTTCAACATTAAATTCAATTAGCATATGATATTATTTCAAACATGTGTTTTTATATTGAAAAAGCTTTAGTTGCGAATTATTCGTAAATATCTTTATTATAACGATATACGCCTCTTTAAGATCGATTTTTTCGTCATCGATGAAATTTAAAACGTCAAACAACGCGATCCCAATCCCAACAAAGAAAGCAAACGCCGCAAAACCCTTAACTACCTACTCTCCGAAGCATCCCGCCAAAATCCTGAACTCTGCGTCTTAGGCATGAGCGCCACACCCGTCATCAACAACCTCTACGAAGCCAAAGCACTGCTAGAAATGACCAAGGGCGAAAAATTTGACGAATTGAAAACCTTCAGCACGATCGCCAATGCCCTTGCCATGCACGAAAAACTGATGCTCCATGGCATCCGCTATCGTCCCAATTACAAGATTGCGATCGCCGAAAGCTTTCCCGAAATCTCAGGCGAACACCTGCGCCCCCAACTCATCGCCGCCATCAAAACCAGCCCCCCCGCCGTCGAGCAAGTCCTCCTCTCAGCCAAAATCGACACGATCATCACCCATCTCAAAACAGGAACCCTCATCTATACCCACTATGTCGAAGGCATGGTCGAACCACTCCACAAAGCGATCGCCGCCGCAGGTTACAAGGTGGGCTTATTCACAGGCGTAGAAGACACCAAAGAACGTGATTCCGCCAAACAGAAATTCATCGCCAGAGAAATCGATATTCTCATCGGCACGGCTCCCATCGGCACAGGCGTAGATGGACTGCAATATGTATGCGATCGCCTGATTATCGCCAGCCTTCCTTGGACTCATGCCGAATACGAGCAACTAGTCGGGCGCATCTATCGCCAAAAATCATCCTTCACCAAAGTAGAAGTAATCATTCCCCAAGTCATCCTCGACCATCAAGGCGATATCTGGTCATGGGATCGCCAATACCGATGGAGTCGCATCCAATGGAAAAAATCCCTCGCTGACACCGCGATCGATGGCGTAATTCCTAAAGGCGAACTCGCATCGGAAAAAGTCGTCCTCCAAAAAGCAGGAGAAGCCCTGCAAACGTGGATCGATCGCGTCGAAAGTGGCGACATCTACGAAATCAATCGTGAAGAATTGCGCGTCCCCTTACCCGATGCGATCGCCAAAATCCTGCAACGCCGCTTTGGTGACTTCTCAGCGATGAACAACCGCTTCAATAATTCCTACAGCCAAACCACAGGCGATCGGCTCAAAGCCAACCCCGAAGAATGGTATCAATACCACACACTCTATCGCGCCGCCCGTGAAACATGGCAGGAAATCCCCTATGAAAAAATCGCTGAGATATTGCAAAAGAAACCCGATTGGGTCATTGGTGACTTTGGTTGTGGAGAAGCCAAACTAGCCGAACTACTGCCAAATATTGTTCATTCCTACGATCATATTGCGATTAATGAAAAAGTGATTGCCTGTGACATTGCTCATACACCACTCAAAGATGAAACCCTCGATGTCGCTGTATTTTCCCTATCTCTCATGGGGCTGAACTACGCAGACTATCTCAAGGAAGCTTATCGCACCCTCAAAGATGGCGGTAGTTTATTAATCGCGGAAACCATGAGCCGATGGACAGACAAAAAACAGGAACTAATAGATACGATCCGTAACTCAAGATTTACCATTATTAGCGAGAAAACAGGCGATCGCTTCCTCTACATCAACGCCACCAAACCCCTGATCGCCCTGCTGTGACTGTGCTAGGCTAAAAGCAGTTTGCATTCAAAAATAAGAAGATGTCAACCAATAGCCCATCGGTATTTAACCGAGATAAGTTCCTACTCAGTCGCGAAGTTTTGACTATTTCTGAGTATGATGTCTTTGATGAGCACGGAAATCCTATTCTTTATATCGAGCGCCCTGCTTATTTTCTAAGGAACTTAGGAGCTGCGTTGGTAGGAGTAATTGCTGGAATTACAGTTGCTATCTTGCTTTTTATGCTTGTTGGTGTCGCATCTGAATCACTAAAAGGCTTTCTATTCTTATTTGCTCTGCTTAGTTGGTTTGTGGTGACATTTACTGTCAGCACTTTGCTTCACAAAAAACGACATGTCACAATTTATCGCGACAAAAGCAAGCAAGAGCCACTGCTTAGAATTTTACAAGATAAGAAGGTTGAATTTATGACAGCAACCTTTACTCTAAGAGATACTAATGGTGTGTTGGCAAAATTCCGTAAGAATTATTTATATGATATTGTCCGTAAAAATTGGTACTGCGAATCTCCTGATGGCTTTCTGCTCTGTGTTGCAAAAGGGATCCAAGAAGACTCAATTACTCTAGATTTGCTACGGAGGGTCTTATTCTCTCCAGAAGAACGGTTCCGAAGATACTATCTCAACTTCATCATTTTTCAAGGTAATAGTGACAGGGTTATTGGAGAGTTCAATCATTACGATTCTGGATTGCTAGAACCAGACCTGACGCTAGAACCAGACCTGATTTTTCAAGGTAATAGTGACAGGGTTATTGGAGAGTTCAATCATTACGATTCTGGATTGCCAGACCCAGACCTGATTGCTGATCTTGATCGCAGAATTGCGAACGCCTATTTGTCAGGTATGATGCTAGACATGAGTGCTGACCAGCAACATTCTCTTGATCGCAGAATTGCGATCGCCTTGGGAGTAATGCTCTATTTTCATTCGTGATCGCCGCTTAAATAGAACTTGACAGTATATGATAAAGCCATGAAACGTGGCAGATTTTCTAGTTAACCGCTTAGCATAGCTAATGCGGTTCAGATCAAACTTTATGTTGCTAGCGAAAATAGAGATTGCTGGTGGGGCGGTGTTGTTTTGTACTTAATGTACAAAACAACACTCCGAAGGGCAAAAATACAGCCTTGTAAAAATAAAGTAAGAAGACTATGGCAGAAGAAAAAAGTCAAACTTCTTGGACGCGACATTTGCCTGCCTGGTGGCAGGTAGTGATTGTGTTGGGATGTCTGACCATAGCAGTTTATAAACAAAAACCTTTCTGGGGCTATGTAAAAACCGAGGCGGTGGTGATGGATGTGAAAGCCACCTATGCTACAAAAAATTCTACTGTAGACGGATGTGTAGCCATGTATGAGTATGCAGTAAAATATACAGACAAAACAGGTAAGTCCTATTTGACTCAACACCGACAATCCTTCAGAACCTGCAACCTCGAGGAAATAGAAACAGGTGACAAAACGAGGGTGTACTATAATCCTGAGTCTCCAGCAGAATCATTGCAACATACCAATGACGAAATAGGGGCGGGGTTATACTTATTCGGAATAGGGGGTTTGATTGCCCTGTTTGCACAATTTTTATGGAATTGGTGGAAAAGTCGCAAGTAATACCTTTTTAGCGTAACTACTCAGGCTGGAGATTTGGGAAGAAATGGTTTCCAAGAAACACTTGTTTGAGAGACTCCAGAACATTAACACCTTGCTTTCTGAGAGTCGAAATATAGCCACGAATGCGACAGAACATTTGAGCGTCCTCAAGAGAGCGAAAAGTGCCATATACTTTCTGTTTGAGTTTCATCATACGTAAATCA
>JADBWH010000017.1 GCA_020404105.1 Pseudanabaena sp. M53BS1SP1A06MG
CGTGGAAGTTTCTAAGACCCTCACCCCTAGCCCCTCTCCCTTAATGGGAGAGGGGAACAAGAAATTAGTCTAGCTCCCCCTCTCCCTTGATGGGAGAGGGGGCAGGGGGGTGAGGGTGATATTTGTTCCACGTAACATCAGATACGTAAATCACGTTCCGCCTGATTGTTATCAAAAGGAAGATGATGTGCATTGCACAAAGCATGTTTACAATCATATTGGGCATAACTAGATAAACCATCATGGACACTGATACCATCATTAACGGGAAAAGTCCGTTTCTACAGGGTAGTCATGCAATGTAATTGTGTTGCGGTCGCGAAGCGACCGCAACACAATTACTAAAAAAATTACTTTGCAGCACTACCAATATCTTTTGCTACTTCAGATTCCCTGCACAAAGATAGGAATTTAACAAAGAAAGGCGGCTCATTGCGCCGCCTTTCTTTGTTAAGCCAATTTATCGGCAATCAATTTATTAGTAGATTGAGGTTCGGCGCGACCTTGGGTTTTCTTCATGGTTTGACCGACAAAGAATCCTAAGAGTTTGGTTTTACCAGCTTTATATTGTTCCACTTCCTTTGGATTAGCCGCAATAATCTCGTCAATGATTTTCTCTAGTTCTGCACCTGCAAGAACTGTTAAACCTTTGGCTGCAACCAGTTCTTTGACCGATCCACCTTTGACTATTAGTTCAGGCAAGATATCCTTCGCAATTTTGCTACTAATCGTACCATTGGTGATTAAAGCAATCATTTCGCTTAAAATCGCAGGAGTAAGAGCTATATCGCCAATCTTGAGCTTATTCTCATTGAGATAAGCGGTAATGTCACCCATCACCCAGTTAAACACTTGCTTAGGTTCTGCTCCCGTGAGAATTGTCGCATCAAAGAATTCTGCAATACTGCGATCATCGGCAATTAGAGCAGCATCGTAGGGAGCCAGTCCAAACTCATCGCGATAACGATGACGATGTGCCATAGGAAGGGTGGGAAGTTCAGAACGATATTTCTCTAATTTAGACTGTGGAACCTCGATCGCCATCAAGTCAGGCTCAGGGAAATAGCGATAGTCACTGGCTCCTTCCTTGGAACGCATACTGATGGTGCGTTGAGTATTCTCTTCCCACAGGCGCGTTTCCTGCTTAATCTTTTCTCCAGACTCAATAGCTTCTATTTGGCGATTAATTTCAAAATCGATCGCTCTCTGAATGGCATTGAAGGAGTTCATGTTTTTGATTTCTACCTTTGTGCCGAACTTCTCTTGTCCGAAAGGGCGCACAGAAATATTTACATCACAACGAAGAGAACCTTCCTGCATATTGCCATCACAAACACCAAGGTAGCGCATAATCCGCCGCAGTTCTTGGGCATAGGCAGCCGCTTCTGCACCCGATCGCATATCAGGTTCCGAAACAATTTCGCACAAAGGCACACCTGTACGATTGAAATCAACTAGGGAATGGCTAGAACCTGAAAGGCGATCACTACCTGCATGGACTAACTTGCCTGCATCCTCTTCCATGTGCAGACGAGTAATGCCAATGCGCTTCGTGCTGCCATCTTCTAATTGAACTTCTAGCCAACCATGCTCGGCGATCGGCAAGTCGTATTGAGAGACTTGATAGTTTTTGGGAAGGTCGGGATAAAAATATTGTTTGCGATCGAATTTGCTATGGGGGGCAATTTGACAATTTAGTGCTAGTCCAGCCTTGACTGCGTATTCCAAAACTTTTTCGTTAAGTACGGGCAACACCCCTGGCATTCCGAGACAAACAGGGCAAACATTGGTATTTGGGGTTGCGCCAAACTGGGTTGAACAGTTACAAAATATCTTGGAGTTCGTGGTCAACTGACAGTGAGTTTCTAGTCCAATGACAGCTTCGTATTGTGTTTTGGTTGTTGTCTTGGTGGCGGTTGCAGTCATAACGGGTGCTTTTGAGATGCTTTTTGGCAAATATATCTAGTGCGTTAAATTGTAATGCTTTTAACTACAATCTTGCTTAACTATTATAGCGATCGCGCTTACTCGTAATGCGTCCACATCCTGATTATTTTAATGGTTTGCTCTGATTCGATCACTTGATAAACAAGTCGATGCTGGATATTGATTCTGCGGGAATATGCACCAGCTAAATCACCAACCAACTTTTCATAGGGTGGCAGATTTTGGAATGGATTTACCTGAATTATGGCTAAAAGTTCAGTAACCTTATCTTTGAGATTAGTTGCAGCAATTTTCTTAGCATCCTTTTGAGCTTGCTTTGTGTATACCAATTTCCACTTCACCATTCTAGTGTCTCGCTACATTCACTAATGGGAGTTGCTAAACCTTCTACAATTGATGCGCCTACATTAGGAATTGAGAGTAAATAGATTGTTTCTTGAATTCCCTTCCAATCTTCTTCAGAGACTAGGAAAGCATTAGATGTGGCTCCTGAAATCATGACAGGTTCATGAGACTGTGAAACTTCATTGATCAAATCTTGAAGTTTAATTTGAGCTTCGGTTAAAGGTATAATTGACATATTTTCTCCTATAATTTGTCATTAAACAAAAATAATTTGACCGCTTTTCGTATACGCTTTAGCTCATTTTCATTATGTTTAAGAAGACGATGCTCCCATATTTTACTCGTGTCTTTGGGACAATCTTTAGCAAGATCTTCGCCAATTTCTTCAAAATTCTTTTTTATATCACTCTTAAGATCTTCGGGTGCAGTCCGAGATCCAAGAATAAATACCCTTTCTGACAAATTGTTAGGAATTTGGCTCCTGACATAACTTAATCGATTTTCATAATTTAATCCATCTGGTTTCTTATAGTCATCAAAGTCAATAACTAAGACAATCATTCTCTTTGGTAATTTTTCCATCTCAGAGACATGATCATTCTTGAATTTATCTACCACTTTTTTCCAACCATTAGCGATCGGTAAGACTTGAATAGCAGTTGCATTAACGCTTAAGTTAAGAATAAATCCATTGACAATTTGGCGATTAGCATCATCTTCAGGCAGCACAAGAATATGCTCTACAAACTTGTTTACTCTCATAATTCTATGTCGCCACGAATTAAGGTGTCTACTAGATCCCCATTAATAGGTATGTCACTAAGTAATCTTATCAAGGTTGGTTCTAGATGGCTTTTGCGGTCAAGTATAAAGGTGTTCTCATTGGAAAACTTGCGGATTGCTTCTTCATTATGTGAAGTTACTAAAATCTGTCCACTATTCTTAAATGAGCGCCGTAAAGCTGTGACAAAATGTCCGACTTCTGATAGAGAAAGATAATTATCAGGCTCATCCCAAAAGCAAAAAGGGCTGTAGTACTTGTTGGCTGCTAGGACGACAGCACAGAGGAAAAAACATTTTTCTCCATCCGATAATTCTTTAAAATCAAGACTCAATGTTTGATTATTGGCTTCAAACTGAACAACCATACTTTTAGCATCTTTGCCAATCGGTTCATTTTGGATGTCCTGAATATCGGGCATAACTTCTCGAAGATATCTATCAACCTGTGTATAAGCGGCAGGGTAGCGCCTAAGTAAACCAGAGAACCATTCCCCAAAATTTGATCCATCCCGCTTTGGTTCCAGAGTCTCACCACTAGATTCTCCTGTCATCAAGCTTGGGATCGGAGCTAAAATAACCATGCGCGATAACCAACTCTTGAAAATATAGAGTGGATCAGTCTCTGATTGTGCCTGAATTAATGGAAGCGCGACAAGATGCCAATCTACTTGAAATTGAGAAGCCATCAATTGACTAGCTAATGGGAATTGGTTAGAAAATGGATTAGCAGATCGATTGTCTTGAGATGTCTGAGATTGGAGATTGTTAGCATAAAGTTTGACTTGGGATGCTTCACGAGAGTAAATTGGACTTCCTGCAACTAACAATTGTTCTTCAAATACGCGAATTTCTTTGAAATTTTCTGGTGATAATTCTAACGCAAGGATGTACTTATATAATTGCTCTTTAAGTAATACTTCTATTTCAAAACGGATTGGAACACCAGATCTACTACTATTAAAGTCCTTAGCCTGTATCAGTTGACTAACTCTATTAATGCGCCGACCTATACTTTGTAATACTTCTAAAGCGAAAGCAATAGTCGATTTACCTGCACCATTTTTGCCAATTAGAAGAGACGAGGGAAGATCCTTTAGATTTAACTCAAAGTTCTCCAAGCATCTAAAATTATGTACATAGAGTCTTTGAAGCATAAAAACTATTCCAATGAGCTTGATTGAGTATTGTAAAAGTATTTTACAAGATCAGCGATCACGCCATGATTTTTAAATAAGCTCAGTAAAATAATTGCGCTTACTCTTAGATAAGTACACATTCTGATTATTTTAAGAATCATCTTATTGGAATATGGACAGATTTAATCTATATACTATGTCTTGATTAATTCATTTAATTATCATAATATCTCCTCAAAATGTCAATTCCAGATTTTCAGTCAATTATGCTTCCATTAATGAAACTTGCTAGTGATGGAAAGGAACATTCTTTTAGAGATAGTGTGGAATATTTAGCAAAGTTGTTTAAGCTGTCTGATGATGATAGGAAAGAGTTACTCCCTAGCGGACAACAACCTACCTTTGATAATCGTGTTGGTTGGACAAAAACACATTTGATAAAAGCAGGATTATTAGAATCTCCACGCCGTGCAATCTTTCAAATTACAGATCGTGGCAAAGAAGTCCTTAGAAATAATCCGTCAGAAATTAATGCCAAATTTCTTAAGCAGTTTCCTGAATATGTGTCATTTGCTGGTGCTAATACATCTGGGAATTCTAGTTTAGCCCCGCAAGACAATTTGACTGAACAAATCACTCCAGAAGAGGCTTTAGCTTCCGCTTACCAGAAGTTGAAGTTAGCTTTAGCTCAAGATCTGTTGACTCTTGTGAAAGAATGTTCACCTGACTTTTTTGAACGATTAGTGGTGAAACTATTGGTCAAAATGGGCTATGGTGGATCTATCCAAGATGCAGGAAAAGCTATTGGTAGAAGTGGTGATGAAGGTATTGATGGAATTATTAAAGAAGATCGTCTTGGGTTAGATGCAATTTACATCCAAGCTAAAAAATGGGAGGGAACGGTTGGTCGTCCTGAAATTCAAAAGTTTGTTGGCGCATTAGCGGGTCAGGGTGCAAAAAAAGGCGTATTTATAACAACTTCTAGTTTTTCAAGAGAAGCTCAAGAATATGCCAACAACATGAAAGATACTAAAATTGTGTTATTAGACGGTGAACAATTAACGCAATATATGATTGATTATAATTTAGGCGTATCAGTCATTTCACAGTATGAAGTTAAAAAAATTGATTCAGACTTTTTTGCTGACGAATAATCCTTGAAACCCTCCACTTAGATAGATCTAGAATCATATGCCGATCGCTTAAACTAGGTAAGGACTTATCAATCAAGCGATCGCACGTGCTTAGTAAAAATCAACAGAAAATAATTGTAGTCGGGGCGGGCATCGGTGGCTTAACGGCAGCCGCTTTATTGGCAAAGCGTGGTTACGAAGTAATTGTTTACGATCTAGCCCTAGTTGCAGGAGGTTGTGCATCAACATTTAAGCGAAGAGGCTTTACTTTTGATGTCGGTGCAACGCAGGTAGCAGGATTAGAATCTGGGGGCATTCATGATCGCATTTTTCGCGAATTAGAAATTGAACTTCCCGAAGCAACCCATTGCGATCCAGCCTGTGCCGTATTTCTGCCTAATGAAAGCGAACCGATTAATGTCTGGCGCGATCGCCAAAAGTGGAAATTAGAGAGACAAAGACAATTTCCGAATAGCGAACCATTTTGGCGGTTTCTCGAAGATTTATTTTGGCGGAGTTGGCGCTTCCAGAGCCGTGATCCCATTTTGCCACCACGCAATCTATGGGATACATGGCAGTTAATTAAAGCCTTACGCATTGACACCTTAGCAACAGTCCCCTATACCTTTTCGACAGTGGGTGATGCCTTGCGTGGCTTTGGATTAGCCAATGACCAAAGATTACGCACCTTTCTCGATTTACAGTTAAAACTCTATTCACAGGTCAACGCCGAAGAGACAGCTTTACTCTATGCTGCAACCGCGCTAGCAGTTTCTCAAACTCCTTTAGGTCTATTCCATCTTCAAGGCAGTATGCAGGTATTGAGCGATCGCCTGATTGCCAGTATTGAGCGAGATGGAGGGAAGGTATTAATGCAGCATCGGATTAGTGAGATTAAGGAAAAAGGAAAAAGCAAAAAGGTAAGGGTCGAAAGCCTCAGAACATCAGAAACTTTCTGGGATGAAGCAGATCATGTGGTGGCTAATGTGACAGTGAATAATTTTGTGCAACTCTTAGGCGATGCGATACCTCAGAGCTATATTCAGCGAGTGAAGAATCTCAAACCTGCTTCCGTTGCTTTTGTGGTCTATTTGGGAGTAGATCGTGCTGCAATTCCCGAAGACTGCCCACCACATTTGCAGTTTCTAGAAGCATATGAAAGCTCCCCTATTGATAAACCTCATTCTCTATTTGTCTCAGTGAGTAAGCAAGGGGATGGACGCGCCCCTGAAGGTAAGGCAACAATCATTGCTTCCGAATTTACAAATTTAGAAATTTGGGATGGCGATGATGACTATTTTATGCTCAAGCAGAAATTTACAGAACGAGCGATCGCTCAATTGAGTGCATATTTTCATCTGAATGAGCAAACTATAATTCATATAGAATCCGCAACTCCACAAACTTTTGAACGATATACAGGACGAGATCGCGGCATCGTTGGAGGTGTAGGAATGCGTGTCTCTACCTTTGGCCCTTTTGGTTTTGCCAACCGCACTCCCCTCAAAAATATTTGGCTAGTTGGCGACTCCACGCATCCAGGGGAAGGAACCGCAGGGGTAAGTTATTCAGCACTAACTGTGGTCAGACAAATAGTGCAGCTACAGTGAAAAAGGTTGCCAAGGTAAATCGCTTTTGCCAGTTAAGAGCAAATCTTTGGTAATTTGAGCAGTGACAGGAGCCATCATCACCCCATTGCGATAATGCCCAGTGGCGATCAACATCTGGGGATGATTGGGGACAAAACCTAGAATAGGTGCTCTAGTTCCTTGTGGTCTAGGACGTTCCCCTGACCATGTTTCTAGGACTTCCGCATTAGCAAAAGCAGGACACCATGCGATCGCCTGTGCTAACAACAAGGCAATATTCTCCTCACGTGGCAATAGCTCATACTCAAATTCGACGGTTGCACCAAGCCAATATTGATCATCTCCAAGAGGCACAATATTAATATCTGAACCATCTTCATTTTCAGCATGAACAATCGTTTTGAGATTGAGGTTTGGGACTTTTACCCGTAGAGCTTGACCACCAACTGGTTGCAGTAAATCTTGGGTCTGATCTCTTAATAATGGCGCAATGAGAGCATTAGAACCAAGACCTGCTGTAATCACAAGGCGATCGCTAGATAGCTCCTCTAGTTTCTGCACCGATGTATTCCACTGAAACTTCACCCCATTTTGCATAGCTGCATCCACCAGAGCTTGGGTAAACTTGCGAGGATGTAAGCCGCGATCACAGGGACTAAGTAAGCCACCATCCGTTAACCATTGCGGGAATTGCTCAGCAATTTGATCTTTCCCTAACCATTGCAACTCAAATCCCTGTTCTTGGCGAATTTCAATCAGTGATCGCGCTTTCATTTCAGCATCAGGCGATCGATACAAACTCAATATGCCATGACGATTGTAGAGAAGATCATGCTGAGTTTGAGCAGTCAACTCGCAAATCAAGCGATCGTACTTACTTAAGCTAGCCAAACGTAATTTGACCAAATCCCCTTTTGCCTTGGCACTGCAAGCCGACATCAAAACGCCTAACGAAGCACCCGTAGCTCCCATAGCAGGCTGACTAGTCATCTCAATCACATTTATATCAAGAGCCTTTGCCTGCAATTCTTTACTTAGTTCATAGGCAATTGAGGCTCCAATCACCCCACAGCCAACAATAGTAACAGTTGTCATGAATATCTTAAAAACTCATTGTATATATTGAAGGATTGCGACGCAATTCTTCAATATATGCCCAAATTTTAGCGAGTTCTAAGAAAGTCAGTGTTAGACTTTTGAAATGAACTGTAAAAAAGTGCAAATTATGTAGAGCACTTGTCGCTGAATCTTGATTATCCCCGTAAAAATTCTGCATGAAAACCTGTGATTACTCTTAATCTGCTGCATCCAGTTGAGTCTACTCCTATCCAAACATGGAAATTTGATGAGTTTAAGCCAGTAATTCGGATTGGTCGCTCTGGCGACAATGATGTTATTTTATATAGCTCGGTTGTTTCCCGTCTCCATGTCGAAATCCACCGTCATGTCGATTATTGGGAAATTGTCAATATTGGTGCAAATGGTACATTTATCAACAATCAATCAATCGAAAAAGAGCGAGTACAAGATGGGATCACCATTCGACTCGCAGCAACGGGGCCAAAATTACAAATCTTATTAGATATGTTAGGCGAGCCTACCTCCCCTAAAACAGGTGCTGTTACTCAGCCAAGCAAAGTCAAGAAGTCAATCGATAATCGTCCTACTTTTATGCCCGCTAACTATAGCGGTAGTCATGCAATGTAATTGTGTTACGGGCGATTCGCGCCCGCAACACAATTACAAAAAAAATTACTTTGCAGCACTACCAATATAGCTAAGCAAGGATTTTGATTCTGGACTTTTGGAGAGGGTTGATTAAGTCAACTCTCTCCAAAAGTCACAGAAAAACTTGTTGTGGCACATTTACATATGTCTTGGCGATCTATCGATCTATCTTTTATAAAAATATGAGCGTATATATCGTAATATTATAGACTTGGCATAACTTATCACTTGCTGACAGTTTTGCTAAAAAGTTGGCAAAACACCAAAAAATGTTTTTTGATTTCTAGATATATTCAATCTAGGCATACTTAATCTAGGCATATTTAAATAATGAAGGTCACTCTAGAGAAGCTTCCCGCTAGTCAAATTGGTTTTGACATTCAAGTTGAAGGGGCAAAGTCTCAAGCAATATATGATCGCGTTGTCAAAGACTTGACACGTACGATCCAAGTTCCTGGCTTTCGCAAAGGCAAAGCACCCCAACAGCTCGTATTAAGGCAAGTTGGTAGTCAGCGACTCAAAGCAAATGTTCTCGAAGAGTTGCTAGAAAAAACTCTTAACGAAGCTCTTGCCGAAAATAAAGAAGTTAAAGATAAAGCTCTAGGAGGTTTTCAACTAGTTACTGATCTCGAGACCCTTATCCAAACATTCACCCCTGGACAAGATCTGTCTTTTAAAGCAGCAATTGATGTAGAACCTGAAGTTACTCTTGCCAAGTATCAAGGTTTTAGTGTTAAGGCTGAGGAAATCAAGCCAGATCTAACAGAAGTAGATCGCACCTTATATGAATTTCAAGTGCGTAAGTCCACTTTAGTACCCGTCGAAGATCGTGCGATCAAATTAAACGATGTTGCAACCGTTGATCTTAAGGTAATTGATCGTGAAACTGGCGAAGAATTACCTGATGCTGGTGAAGATGATTTTCAGTTAGATGTTGATGAAAAAGCGTTTATCCCTGAAGTTGTCAAAGCACTCGTTGATACAAAAATTGACGATGTTGTGGAAGTTGAGTCAGTTTTTCCCCAAGATTACTACCCTGAAGAATATGTTGGCAAGGAAATTAAGTATGTAATTACGGTCAAGTCTATTAAGGGGCGTGAACTACCAGATCTTGATGATGAGTTTGCTAAATCGATCAGTGATAAAGAAACGATCGCCGAATTGCGTGAACTTTTAGAACAGCGTGTTATCGATGAGGCGGACTCTAAGACCAAGGCAAATAAAGAAGCCGCTATCCTTGATGCTCTTACCGCCGAACTTGAAGTAGATTTACCTGCAACATTGGTACAGCAAGAACTCGATTTTTTGGTAAGACAACAAGCTAGCTACCTACAAGAGCGCATTGATCCTGCAATGGCAAAACAACTCTTCACCAAGGAGTTGGTTGAAGAAATGCGTCGTCTCAATCGTCCAGACGCAATTAAGCGCCTCAGACGCAAGGTTGCCCTCGATGAAATTGTCAAACAAGAAAAAATTGTTGCTGATGAAGCGACTCTTAATGAAAGAGTTGCTGGGGCGTTAGAAGTGCTCAAGGGGCAAAATATTGATCCCGATCGCTTGGCAACAGTCGTCCGCGAAGAAATCTTGACCGAAAAAGCTCTTGCTTGGTTACTTGAGCATTCCGAGATTGAGCTAGTTGAGGAGGGTTCCTTGAAGCCCCCAGCCGATGAAACCCTCGAAAGCATTTCCCCAGAAGCTGATGCTGGCGACGTGATCACCGTTGATGCCGAGTCTGAAAACGCTTAATTGGATCTAATTAGCTTGATTATTTGCCTTAGTAAAAAAGGGGTTGCATAGCTCCCCTCTTTACTAAGGCTTAGAATAGAAATATACCAAAACAATTTTTGAGTCATAATAGCTCTCAAATAGGTATGGTCAAACTCAAGCATTGCCTGAGATAATGCGTCAAAATTATGGTGAATTCAAAACGGATGTTACCTTTATCTAGTCAATCAGCATCGAGTCAATTAGCGATTACTTCGATCCAAAATCAGGTTGTACCGATGGTGGTCGAGCAATCAGGAAAAGGTGAGAGAGCATTTGACATCTTTTCGCGACTCTTGCGAGAGCGGATTATTTTCTTGGGTTCGCAAGTCGATGACACCAGCGCCAATTTAATTATGTCGCAGCTTTTATTCCTAGAAGCTGAAGATCCTGAAAAAGATATTTATCTGTATATCAACTCTCCTGGTGGCTCTGTCTACGCAGGGATGGCAATTCTCGATACGATGAACCATGTCCGTCCAGATGTTTGTACCATTTGTATGGGGCTAGCTGCTAGCATGGGAGCATTTCTGCTATCGGCTGGCGCTAAGGGCAAGCGCATGTCTTTACCAAATGCGCGGATCATGATTCACCAACCCCTCGGTGGCGCTCAAGGTCAAGCCGTGGATATTGAAATTCAAGCGCGAGAAATTTTGTATATTAAGCGATCGCTGAACGAGATGTTAGCCGAAAATACAGGCAAGCCACTTGAACAGATCGAGCAAGATACCGAGCGCGATTTCTTTATGTCCCCTGTTGAAGCTCAGCAATATGGTTTAATTGATCGCGTTTTAACCAATGCTAATAGCCCTCAGCCATCCGTCCTCTCCCTAGTCTAACCACAGCGAGATAGCTTATGCCCAGTAAATATGAATCTCATCTAAAATGTTCCTTCTGCGGAAAATCGCAGGAGCAGGTACGCAAACTAATTGCAGGACCGGGAGTATATATTTGCGATGAGTGTGTGGATTTGTGTAATGAAATCCTCGATGAGGAGTTGTTTAATAGCACTCCTCCGCAAGCTGCTCAGCGTAAAGATCCTACCAATGAAAAGCGGAAAACTAAAACTGCGGCTAATCTCAATCTCAACCAAATTCCCAAGCCTCGCGATATCAAGCGCTATCTCGATGAAAATGTAGTGGGGCAAGATGAAGCTAAAAAGGTTTTGTCTGTAGCGGTATATAACCACTACAAGCGCTTGAGTTTTCTCGAATCATCGGGCAAAGGTCAGATTGAAGATGGGGTAGAACTTCAGAAGTCAAATATTTTGCTGATTGGTCCTACGGGTTGTGGGAAGACTCTGTTAGCTCAGACTCTAGCCGAAATGCTCGATGTGCCTTTTGCGGTTGCTGATGCCACCACCCTCACCGAGGCAGGCTATGTCGGCGAAGATGTAGAGAATATTTTATTGCGGCTTTTGCAAGTTGCTGATCTCGATGTCGAGGAAGCTCAGCGTGGAATTATTTACATTGATGAAATCGATAAAATTGCCCGTAAGAGTGAAAATACTTCGATTACCCGTGATGTGTCTGGGGAAGGTGTACAGCAAGCTTTGCTGAAAATGCTAGAAGGTACAATCGCTAATGTGCCGCCCCAAGGAGGACGTAAGCATCCTTATCAAGACTGCATCCAAATTGACACCAAAAATATTTTGTTTATTTGCGGTGGGGCGTTCGGGGGTATGGAAAAGCTGATCGAGCAACGTATCGGTAAAAAATCAATGGGGTTTGTACAGCAGGGTGAATCAATCCCCCGCGAAAAGCGTACTGCCGAAATTCTTAAAAACTTACAACCCGATGATCTGGTTAAGTTTGGGATGATTCCCGAATTTATCGGTCGAGTACCTGTAACTGCGGTACTTGATCCTCTCGATGAAAAGGCACTCATGGCAATCTTGACTGAGCCACGCAGTGCCTTGATCAAGCAGTATCAGAAGCTCTTAAAAATGGATAATGTCCAGCTTGAGTTTCAGTCCGATGCGGTGCATGCGATCGCCAAAGAGGCTTATCGTCGCAAAACGGGGGCAAGAGCCTTACGCGGTATCGTCGAGCAATTGATGCTGGATATGATGTATGAGTTGCCATCGCGTAAGGATGTGACGCGCTGCCTGATTACCCGCAATATGGTCGAAAATTTATCAACTGCCGAGATATTGCAACATCCTGCGTCCATACCTAAACCTGAATCCGCCTAATCAAAAATCGGTAGTGCTTGCTACTAGTTAAAGATGGGTGGAGCAAAGCGCCACCCATCCTTAATTAATCAAAAAAGCCTCGCAAAGTGAGGCTTTTTTGATTAATTGAGTTTGCCGATCGCATATTCAATGAGTTTGAGCAATGACTTACTCATTTGCTCAAAGCCTTGACGTTTCAAAGCCGAAATAGCGATCGCTTCAGGATATTTCTCCAGAATTGTCTGAGGCTCAGGTACAGCATCAATTTTATTAAAAACTAATAGAGTAGGTCCCACAGCGATCGGCATATCCTTGAGGATTTTATCCACAGCTTTAAGCTGATCTTCCCATGCAGCATGGGATGCATCGACTAAATGGACTAAAACATCAGCTTCGGATACCTCTTCCAAGGTGGCGCGAAAGGCATCAACGAGGGAATGCGGTAGTTCGTGAATGAAACCTACGGTATCAGTCAGCAAAACGGTATGAATTTTGCCATATTCACCTGTGAGGCTGAGACGGCGGGTGGTGGGGTCAAGGGTTGCAAATAACTTATCGGCAGCGTAAACATCTGATCTTGTCATCGCATTGAGCAAAGTTGATTTACCCGCATTGGTATAACCAACGATCGCCACTGTGGGAACTTCCTGATCAACACGCTTTTGACGAATCCGCGATCGCTGTTCTTGCAAGCGATTGACCTGTTGTTGCAGGAATGTAATTCGCTTTTGGATCACGCGGCGATCAGTTTCCAATTTGGTTTCGCCAGGTCCGCGAGTCCCAATACCACCACCGAGCCTAGAGAGAGCCTGCCCGTGACCCGCTAGACGTGGTAATCGATATTCTAATTGTGCTAGCTCAACCTGTAACTTTCCCTCTGATGTTTGAGCGCGTTGAGCAAAAATATCGAGAATTACTTCCGTGCGATCGCTAACTCTGAGCCCAATCATTCTTTCGAGATTACGAGTTTGGGAAGCTGTCAGTTCGCGATCAAATACGACCAGATTTGCACCTTTAGTTTGCGCGGCGATCGCTAATTCTAAAACCTTACCTTCACCCAGCACTGTCTGTGGATGGGGACGTTCACGCTTTTGCCAGAGAGCATCGAGGACTTTGCCGCCAGCACTTTCCACCAGATGACCAAGCTCAATTAAGGAAAAAGGCATCGCGTCAGATTTTTCCTTTTGCATCATTAAGCCTACGAGCACCACCCGATCTTGATCATCATCAGTAGCTCTACCCGCAAAATTACGACTAAATTCCTCTTCTAATCCTTCAACTAATTCTAAAAAATCTTGTTTGCACAAACTATCCAAAGTCATGGGCTTAGATACGCGCCAAGCCTCCTGTTTTTCTGGTAATTCTGTATCAGTAGCAGGCAGTAAATGCGCCAAGTAACCACGCTCAGTATAGCCCTTAGGATTGACAGGTAAAATTACCAAGGCATCTAGACGTTGCATTAACATCGCCGTGAGGTCGGTCGTATTCGGTGGTTCAGGATCAGGAGTGACCCAGATGCAGCGCAAACCACTCAGGCGATCGCTACCATAGCGCGGCAACTCTAAGGGTGGAATTTTAGTTTGATTTGGTGTACCGATCGCCACCCGAATCACCTGTCCGCGCCGATTGAGATAAATACAGATAGATTCCTTTAGCTCAGCGCTGACCATCGCCAGGCGTTGAGCAAGTTCGGGAGTAGTGAGGCTATCCTGTGACAATCGTGTTCGATAAAGACGCTCCAACTGTTTTAATTGATGAGCCTTGAGTCCTTGGGTTTTTCCGTAAATAGTTTCGATATGCGTTACTCGATATAATGGTAAATAATGCTAAGGGTTCCGCAATTTCATCAAAAATCCAAGTGTTTTGGAACGCTCCACAACAGCTTGGCTCTTGATTGGCTGTGAGATCCAAGGCAGTGTTTATCATTATAATCAAAAGACGATGAACGCCACAGCGCTTTTTCTGGTAACGCATGGTAGTAGCGATCGCCGTTCGTGGTCAGCATTACAAGATCTCGTAACCGTAGCGAGATCGCAAAGCAATCTATACATTAGTGGAGGCTGTCTAGAGGGGCAGACCCTCACATTGGCTCAGCAATTAGAAAAATTTGCCAATGAAATCGTCGAGTATGGGGTTTCGACAATTGTGATTTTGCCATTATTGCTATTAGAAGGGATTCATGTCAGTGAAGATATTCCCAATGAGGTAGCGATCGCCCAAAGTAATCTCCAAAATTGCATCACACTGCGGATACTTCCCCACTTAGGAACCCATTCGCAAATTCCTGATTTACTAGCGCATCAGTTTGAGAAATATTCGGATCAGCATTCCCCTGAAAAACAAGCCAGAATTTTAGTTTCCCATGGTAGTCGTCGAGCTGATGCGAACCAAGTAGTAGAGAATCTAGCTAAGTCGAGTCAATCGATCGCGGCTTATTGGGGAATTGAACCCAAAATCGAAACTCAGATCGAGCATCTGATTACTCAAGGCATTGATCGCATCAATGTATTACCATATTTTCTAACGGAAGGTGGTATTACGGAAGCGATCGCGCATAAATTACAACACTATCGCGATCGAGTGCAGATTCGACAGTTGCCAGTCGCATTATCAAATGAGCAGCTTGTAAATTTAGCTTTAAGTATGATTTAGTACATAAGTAGCTAGACATAAGTAAACTAAAACCCGAGAATTTTGTTCCGCCCGCGTAGCGGGTGGAACAAAATTCTCGGTTTGGGTTGTAATCAAGTTGAGCTACTTAGAATAATTTTGTAAGACCGACAAGGTAAAAAAGTTGGCTGAAAGATACCAAAATCTGAACCCGATCTATCAAGAGATTCTCAAAGAAGAGCGTCTTAAGAACTTGATGCGTATTGCTAAATGTATCGAAAATAGTACGGTTGGAGTTTTTGAGACCACGTTAGATGATCAAATTCTTGATGTAAGCATCTCCTTTTGTGATTTGTTAGGTTATAGCACTTCACAAATCTCTCAACTCAAATACGAGCAAATCTGCCATCCCGATGACCTATCAGCTTACTACTTCCTCAAGGAGAGATTGTTGTCCAGAGAAATCGATCATTGCTATCTGAATGTGCGCTATATCCGCGAAGATGGCCAAATTGTCCAAGTATTACAAAGTACTGATCTATCTTTGGATAATACGAAGGAACCTAGTTTTTTTAATCGCTTTGAGGATATAACGGATTGGGAACAAACTGCCAAGAATCAACATGATGCTGATAATCGAACGCGCTATCTATTTGAAAATAATCCCAATCCGATGTGGATTTATGATATTGAGACATTGCAGTTTTTAGCGGTCAATCAAGCTGCTATTAATCACTACGGTTATAGTGAAGCCGAATTTCTATCGATGACTGTGCAGGATATTCGTCCACCTGAGGATGTTCCGCGTTTACTGGAAGCGATCTCTAAGGTATCAGTAGGCTTCACTGAACCTGATGTATGGCGACATTGCAAAAAAGATGGCAGCCATATCATCGTATCAGTTTCAGCGCATACTCTAACCTATAACAATCGTAAATGCGAACTGATTTTAATTAATGATGTGACGCAAAAGATGCAAGCTGAGGAAGCACTCAAAAGAGCAGAAGCTAAGTATCGCAGCATTTTTGAGAATGCTATAGAAGGCATTTTTCAATCATCAGTGGATGGACGTTTCTTAATTGCCAATCCAATGCTTGCGAAAATCTATGGCTATGCATCATCTGAAGATTTAATTGAGAATTTGACTGATATTGGCAGCCAATTATATGTTGATCCCCAACGAAGACTAGAACTAATTAACCTTTTGAAAGAACAAGAGGATGTGAAATCATTTGAGTCTAAGGTCTATCGTAAGGATGGTACGATCATTTGGACTTCGGAAAATGTATATGCTATTCATGATGTTGCAGGCAATGTTCTTTATTTTGAAGGAACAGTTGAGGATATTACTGCCAGCAAAATTGCAAAAGCAGAGATTGAACATCTTGCCTTCCATGACTCGCTAACCAATTTACCAAATCGAGTTTTATTCCGCGATCGCCTTTCTAAAGCCCTGAATAATGCTTATGAGAAGTTACATTCATACTTAGATCAGATGCAGGAGGTAGAAGTTAAACTAATTCCTCCTTTACTTGCGGTTTTATTTCTAGATCTAGACCGCTTTAAATTAGTCAATGACACAATGGGTCATGCCGCAGGCGATCGCCTCTTAATTGAAGTAACCAAAAGGCTGAGTGAGTACATATCTGAAAGTACTTTCTTAGCCAGAATGGGCGGCGATGAATTTATGATCTTTGTGTCCGATTTGCAAAACGTAGAGTCAATTAAGCAATTCGCCCAGTTAATCTTAAAGTCCTTTGAAGTTCCGTTCTTTGTGGAAGAGATGGCACTATATATTGGGACAAGTATCGGCATTAGTCTTTATCCCAGTGATGGTATGGATGAGGATACCTTAATGAAACATGCAGATACGGCAATGTTTCGTGCAAAAGAACGCGGTCGCAATCATTATCAATTGTATAACCATGCGATCAGCGCTCAAGTCATGGAATATGTGGCAATCAAGAATGGCATTCGTCAAGCCCTAGAACGCTCCGAATTTCAAGTTTTTTATCAACCTCAGATTAATCTAGTGACGGGAGAAATTGATTGCGTAGAAGCTTTAGTGAGGTGGCTACATCCTGAATTAGGTTGGGTTCCTCCCAATCAATTTATTCCTGCCGCAGAGGAGCATGGTCTGATTGTGAGGTTGGGAGAATGGATTTTGCGGACTGCCAGTAAGCAAACTCGCTTTTGGCAACAAAATGGTTTGCCATATATTCGAGTTGCTGTGAATTTTTCGGTCAAACAGTTCCAGTCACCAGATTTGTGCGATCGCATTATGCAAATTCTTGCAGAAACAGATTTAGAGCCACAGTATCTAGAACTAGAGATTACCGAAAGCTTGGTGATGCAAGACCAGAATACAGTCATCAAAATACTGCGCCAATTACAGTCCTTGGGTATGCATGTATCGATCGATGATTTTGGCACTGGTTATTCTTCTCTGAGTTATTTACGGCTACTACCCGTTAGCAAGGTTAAAATTGATGCTTGTTTTGTGCGTGAAACTCCTCAAAATAGCGAGGATGCGGCAATAACATCAGCAATTATTGCTATGGCCCATAATCTTAATCTGACTGTGATTGCTGAGGGTGTAGAACGTAAAGAGCAGTTAGAGTTTTTGCAAGCGCATAATTGTGATGCGGTTCAGGGTTATCTCTTCAGCCGTCCAGTCCCTGCACACGAAGCAACCTTATTACTCCAAGCTCAATTTAAGTAATTTCAGTTCGGGCGTAGTCCACCCTCTCTCAAAGCAGGTTTTAAGTTACTTGCGTTTTAAATAGACTCTATATATGGGTAATCCCTGTGATAGGACGGAACTCTCGCGTTCTGTAGGAATATGCTCAGGGAAAATAGTGTCGTCAGCAAAATTGTTTTTTCCTGCTAGATTGATGAAGTTATCATTGTTTTCAAAATGTTGGCGCATATCCTCGGCAACTTCCAAAATATCTGACTGCAAAAATACGGGAGCATTGGGAACTAATAACTCTGACAAGGTTGCGACCAATTCAGGCTGGACAGTGCGGCGTTTTTGCTGACGACGTTTAAACCAAGGATCGGGAAATTGGACAGTGACCTCATGCAAAGAATTTTTAGTTAACAAACCCGCTAGTGATACATTTGCATTGCAAAAGATGTAATGCAAATTAGTTAAACCAAGTTCGTCACGCACTTCATTACAGCGATCGACAAGTGGCTCGCGAATTTCTAAACCCAAAAAGTTCCAATCAGGCTTTAGTTGCGCCATCTGTAAAATGTAGCGTCCTCTTGCGGAGCCAATATCGAGGCTGAGAGGTTTTGACCAATCAGCGTAAATCTCTGTCCATACTGGCGGTGCGATCGCGAAGCTATATTTTTTGGCAAGGGGATTGACATGCTCCCGTACTCGCGCCCTTCGAGACACATTTTCATTAGTGACATTGACGACGACTTCACCTACATTGGTGACATTGACAATTTTATGAGGGGTTAAGGAGTTCTGCTGCATATTCTTTAGCATAGCCAAAAACTACAAAATATAGCAATCCTAAATAGTTTGCGGAAGCGCTGAGCGCTTTCACGAATCCCAAAATCTACAAATGATTTAGGACTGCTAAGTAGCTCAACTTAATTAAAACCCAAACCGCGAGTTTTGTTCCGCCCGCGTAGCGACCGGAACAAAACTCGCGGTTTTTAGTTTACTTATGTTGAGCTACTTATATTTTTGATTGCTGCTAGGTAAAAGACAAAAATATCTTTTGGTTTTTGGTAAACACTTTCGATTTTGAGTCTGCGATATATCTAGAAGTATCGCTCAAAATTCACCCAATTGATCACCATGCCTGTCGCAGATTGGTATCTCAAGGAGGGCCCCCGTCCAACTGACCATATTTTTCCGATCACCTATTCTACTCTTGCGCCGCAAGCATTGGTTGATCGCATTTTGTCTCGTTATGCAGTGGGAGAAATTACTAGCTGTGTTTTCTGGATGCGAGGATTGAGCGATATCTATTTGGTGGAAACTAAGGATAATCGCTATATTTTGCGAGTTTCCCATGCCCATTGGCGATCCAGATCCGAAATTGAGTTTGAGTTAGAGTTATTAACCTTTTTACATAAAAACTATATTCCCGTTGCCTATCCCCTTGCGACTGAGGATGGGCAATTAGCGATCGAGATTCCAGCTCTTGAGGGCAAACGCTATGCCTCACTCTTTACCCATGCCGCAGGTCAAATTGCGGTTGGTGATCTTAATAAAACTCAAGCGCAAAAATTGGGTGAAATAGTTGCTCAATTGCATGATACTGCCCAAAACTTTCAATGCCATGTGGCTCGTCCCCATTTGACCATTAGCTACTTACTTGACGATTCCTTCCGAGATCTTTCGCCATTTTTTAACGACATGGCTCGTACATATATGAATGAAGCAATCGCCCAAATTAAAGAACAAATTCGCCATCTGCCTCAAGAATTTCCCCTTTGGAGCGTCTGCTGGGGCGATCCGCATAGTGGCAATGTGCATTTCACGGAAACTAACGAGATTACCCTCTTTGATTTTGATCAGTGTGGCTATGGCTGGCGATCTTTTGATATTGCAAAGTTTCTACAAGTGACTTTGCAGGCGGGGATTAGCCCCAGTGTTCGTAAGGCTTTTTTGCACGGTTATCAAAACGCACAACCCCTTGAGGAGATTGAATTAAGATGTATGCAGCCACTGATGCAAGCTGCACAGATCTGGTCATGGGCGATTAGTGTTAAGTCAGCCATTGTCCACAATCACAGCAAACTGGACGAAAGTTATTTCCTCTATCGCCTCGAGCACTTTAAAATGTTGCGATCGCCCGATTGGAAGCCACTTTAGTACTTAGAAAAGCTATGCTGCACGCTGTGTGTCCCACAAATAGTTATGCGGTCTGCTACGCAGACCGCATAACTATCTATGTTTAAAATCGTAGTTAGCAAAGCAGGACAAAGCACTGTAAGATAACAACTACACATCGGGGCATCCTGACTATGCCTGACTTTTTGCCATTACGATCGCCATGACACGCAATGACGACCTAACAATTTTAGATATTGAAGCATCTCCACTTAGCCCCTTGGACTTGCCCCCCGAAGAGGAAAGTCCTCTTCCTGATCCTGATGAAATGTTAGCCCTTCTGAATTCAGATGCAGTCCTAGAGAGAATGCAGGCTGCTAGAGCTTTTTGTGAACTAGAGGATGAGCGAGCCATCCTCCCTCTAATCAAACTACTTCAAGATGAGTGTCCCCTTGTGCGTGTCAGTGTTGCCTATGCGCTTGGACGCAATAAAAGTGAAAAAGCGATTATCCCATTAATTGAGCAGCTCAACCAAGATTGGAATGGTTATGTTCGTAAAGGTATCGTCTGGGCTTTAGGGACTTGCCGAGCAGCATTGGGGCTAAAACCACTAATTTCAGCCCTCAAGTATGACATTACCGCAGTACGCCTATGGGCGGCAAGTGCACTGGGACAGTTGGGAGATATAGAAGCGATCGAGCCATTGATGGAAGCTTTAACGAAAGATACTGTATCGGCTGTACGTGGGAACTGTGCATGGTCTCTGGGCAAACTGATTGTCCAAAAGCGGAGTGAATTTGAGACCCAAGATGAAATTTATCATGATGCGGTAGATGTTCTGATCTATGCTCTCGATGATGAAGATCTTAGTGTACAGACTGATGCCCGTAATGCTTTGCGGAAACTGGGCGACCCACGCGGCTTAAAGGTACTTGATCGCATTGAAATGGAGCAAGGTTATTGTGAGTTCTAACGCCCAAACTTTTGCTAAGTTGCACCTTAGCAAATTTCCAAGAAATGCTTTGACAATATTGCGATCACTGCTATAGTTAATAACTGCGTACGAAGAGTATAGAATTGCGAATGTAGTTTAGTGGTAAAACCTCTGCCTTCCAAGCAGATGTTGCGGGTTCGATTCCCGCCATTCGCTTACATAAAAAAGACTTACAGAGTGAGTCCTTTTTTATTGCATTAGATCGCGAATGACAATACTTGCCATATTGATCCCAAATAGGGCAGGTATGTAAGAAATCGTACCGTAATATGATCGCTTGAAATTACTGCCATCAGTTAATTGCAAAGATTCCCGATTTACTAACTCCTCAGAATAGACCGCAATAATATTCGCTTTTCCAAAGCCCTTACGTCTTAGTCCTTTTCTTACCTTATAAGCAAAACGACAGCAATCCGTTTCAAAAATTGGGGCGATTCTCACCTTCTGCGGATCGATACGACCTCCTGCGCCCATACTGCTCACAACCTTCACCCCATTAGTAACTGCTGCCCCAAGAAAATAGAGCTTTGGTTGCAAACTATCGATACAATCTAGCACCCAGTCAAATTTGGTCGTGACTAGCTCCATCATCAAATCAGGCGTAAGAAATTCCTTAATTGCTGTCAACTGAATTTCTGGATTAATATCCTGTATCCGTTGAGACATTACATCTGCTTTATGGACATCAACAGTACTATTGAGTGCGACAATCTGCCGATTTTTGTTAGAAGGATCAACGCGATCGCCATCAACGATAGTCATTCGCCCAATACCTGCTCGACATAAAAATTCCGCCGCAAAACTGCCAACACCACCCATACCGACAACTAAAACGTTTGCTTGCTTGAGCTTGTGCAATCCATTAGCACCAATCAGTAATTCTGTACGTTGCAACCAATCCGTCATAATAAAAATGAATATATACAAACTAGGATAAATATTTAGAGGTACAAAGTACTTCTAAATATTGGCAGAAACTGATTATGACATTTCCCTCTCACGCAGCACTCACCAAAGCGGAATTACTAGATCGCTATGCAAAAGGCGATCGTAACTTTGGACAAACCCATTTGCATGATGTCGATATGCAAGGTGTATCTTTACATGGGATCGACCTTAGTGAATCTATCTTGACCCACGTTAACTTAAGAGAAGCCGATCTCCGAGGAGCCGATCTTGGCTGGGCAGATCTTAGTCGGGCTAATCTCGAAAGAGCAGATCTGCGGGGAGCTATTTTGACCAGAGCCGATCTTAGCTTTGCCAACTTACAGGGGGCAAATTTGCTCAAAGCAGATCTGAGCTTGACTAAAATTGATCACACTAAATTTAGTGGGGCAACCATGCCCGATGGCTCCATCCATGACTAAAGGGATGTCAGCTTTAGCTAACTCACAAATTCTCAAATTTGGGGAGCAATTGCCTTTACAAAGAAGGCTTTTGTTCCTTACTTTAGTTTCTTCTTGATAAAGTCTACTAGTTGATGGAATTGCTTTTGCTGTGTTATCAACTGTTGCTCTAAGTGCTTCTGCTTTGCTTCTAGCTCCTCAATCCGTTTAATCAAGTTACTATCTACCTTCTCTAAAAGAGGAATATCTGTTTTTGGAGGAATTAGTTTGCGCTTGTCTGCTAGAGTCTTTGCCCTTTTGATCGCGATGATCAATTCCTTTTGTTCAAATGGCTTTTCAATAAACACCAAATATTTTTCTTCAAAAGGTTCCGCGATTTTACTCGTTACTTCTTCCTTACGCCCAGACATCAAAATTAAGGGAATGAGGCTGAGTTCTGGACTTTGCTGCAATGCCTCATAAACTTCAAAGCCACTCATCCGAGGTAGTAGAAAATCTAGCATGATCATCCAAGGGCGTTCCTGCTGGATCAGTTCCAGCCCCTTGATGCCGTCGGCGGCTTCTACTACTTCAAAATTTGCTGGCGGGAGCATATCACGCACCATATTACGGATTACGCGACTATCATCAATCACTAGTATCTTGTGAGCTGCCACTGCTAATAACCCCTCAGTTGGTTTGGTGAATTGACATATAGTTAGCTAGTTCCTTAAGTTATTACATTACTGTGCTTTAAAGGATAGCTGATTCTATATGAAAGACAATGATCGCAAGCCTTTCTTTTTAAGGTAAAAGTACCAGATCTATAAAAGCTTACTAGTTTTTTTAATAAATTTCGCTCATGATATCTCATGAGTAAAAAATTTCAACTATAGATTTTTAAATCTCATCAATGATTTGGAAACACGCAGTGTAGTATAAAGCGCTTTGCACAAGCATTAAAAAAGATAGATCCAATACTCTGTAATATAGCGGTTTTCAAATGAATGCATACTCATTTGAAAACAAAAAATCAATCCCAGTAAAGTTTTTGAGTTTTCATTTTGCCTACGGCAAAATGAAAACCGCTGTACTACTAGGAATTTTGCTAGAACAATAGCTAGCGATGATCCCTTGACTAGATCGGTATAATCACAATTACAAAAGACTGAGCGTGGTATTTAGTATCCGCCAATCTAGTGAGTACAGGATTATTTCTCTGCTGAAAGGAAACAAACCTCAGTAAATCGCTTGCTTGAAAAATGCTATATCTAGGCTCAACTTTTTTAGAATAAAAAACGATCGCTCATGCTAAAACAGCCAACCAAGACCAATCCAACTGAAACTAACCCTAATCATCATCCTGCTGACACTAGTCCCATTAATCCTAAAAAGTCGGTGATCGTTAAATTAGAAAATGTGTGTAAAACCTACACTAATGGTGCTGTAGGTTTACGAGACGTTAGTATTGAACTCTATCAAGGCGAATTTAAATTTATTACGGGGCATTCAGGATCGGGGAAATCCACATTATTAAAATTGCTATATGGGGCTGAGCAAGCTACGGATGGGAAAATATTTGTTAATGGATTTAGCCTTAATGGATTGAAAGGCAAAAATTTGGCGATGTTACGCCGCAAAATTGGCATTGTTTTTCAAGATTACAAGCTTGTGCCGCGTCGAACTGTTTCTGAGAATATTGCTTTTGTACTCATGGCGCAGGGCTATACCTATAAGGAAATTCAACGTCGGGTGCAGCCTGCTCTAAAAATGGTGGGCTTATTACATAAAGCCCATTGTTTCCCCGAAGAACTCTCTGGGGGGGAGCAGCAAAGAACCAGTATTGCCAGAGCGATCGTCAATACACCACCGCTTGTGCTTGCCGATGAGCCAACGGGCAACCTCGATCCTGACAATGCATGGCAAGTCATTAAAATCTTGAAAAAGCTCAATTCCTTTGGTGTCACCGTCCTCTTAACTACCCATGATGAGCAATTAGTCAGAGCCGCTAATCATCCTGTGTTGCATTTGCAGAATGGTTATATTGTTTAGTCTGTTAGCTATTTGCTGTTAGTTTGGTGATTGCTTTCATCGCTTAAAATTTTTTCTGTTTTCCTTTTTCTTTTTTCCTCCCCCTAATGCTATGGTTCAAAACGTCGTTCGCTTTTTTACGAAAATAGACTATTTGCTTCGCGAGACTCTGCTGGGTTTGCGGCGTGGTGGTTGGATGAATTGGGCGGCTGTGAGTACGGTGGCGGTGTTGCTATTTTTGTTTGGTGCAAGCTTACAAATTTCTTGGCAATTAGAAAATGTCCTAGGGCAGTTAGGTAGTCAGTTAGAGATTTCGGTGTATTTAGATGAAAATACGGTCGGTGAGTCGATGCAATCACGTTTGCTGCTGGTTGATGGTGTCGCGGCGGCAAAGCTAATCCCCAAGGAAGATGCATGGCTGAACTTGATGAGGGATCTCGGTAAAAATGATTTAAGTCAAGCGACACAACAATTAGGCGGAAATCCTTTAGTTGATGAGTTTAAAGTGCGGGCTGTATCTAGCGATCGCGTGCCTGACATTGCTAGGCGAATTTCGGGATTAAAGGGTGTTAATGAGGTGTGGTATACCAATGAGGTGGTGGAACGTATCGGTCAGTTGCGCCGTGCGGTGAGTAATAGCAGTGTGGCGATCGTGGCGATTTTTACAGTTATTTCGATCGCAGTAATCACAACCACTATTCGTCTGATTGTTCTAGCTCGACGACGCGAAATTGAGGTGATGCAATTAGTGGGGGCAACGGCAACATGGATTTATTTCCCATTTGTTTTGCAGGGCGTAGTATTTGGGGTTGTGGGTGCAGCGTCAGCCTATTTAATGTTGATGCTGAGTCTCAATCTTTTGGGAGAAGCGATCGTTAATCAACCCGAACTAATCAAGTCACTTACCCTTGGCTTAAATACAGATTTCCGAGTCCAACTGCTGTTACCACTTGTGCTATTAATTTTGGGCTCAGTCATTGGAGTGCTAGGTAGTTTATTAGCGGTACGTCGATTCTCTTTCAATTCTTGAAATTGAGGGTAGTTATGCAACTTTAGTACTACCACTATTTTTTCAGTAAGCGCATTGCTATAAGCGCTAATAATCTTCTATGGTATGATTTGTCAGAGTATGGGTATGTAGCTCAGTTGGATAGAGCATCAGATTCCGGTTCTGAGGGTCGGGGGTTCGAGTCCCTCCATACTCGTAAATCCAATTAATGATAGTGGTGGCGCTTTGCGCCACCACTATCATTAATTGGGTTCTAAAGCGCAATGTGATGTCATAAGTGTTAGCAAATCAACTAAACTTTTCGATTCTATGGAACGTGGACTTTTGTGGTTGCCCCTGCTGTTAGTGTTCTTTTGGCTAGTGTGGTCAGGCTGGAATGAATACCAAAAAATTGAGTCCTATAAGCGATGGGCAAGCCAGTTTGAACGACATAAATATGATATTTATTCTGTACTAGGACAAAAGGGCGATCGCCTGACTTGGGGTAAACCGACACGTAAAGATCCTCAAAATTTACAAACAGTGAGCTTTGCTGATATTGCGCGTATTCGCTTTCGGATTGATAGTCAATTTTTTGATGATCAAGATGCTGAATTTCCTTTAAACGGTAGACAAATTTCTCTGGAGTTGGTACTAAAAACTGGCGAGATGCCTAGTATCAGGTTTACTGATGTCAATATTGCTTCCAAATGGTATCGGTTTTTAAGCGATCGCTTAGCCACAGGTTAGTCATGCAATGTAATTGTGTTGCGGGCGCTTCGCGCCCGCAACACAATTACTAAAAATTACTAAAAAAATTACTTTGCAGCACTACCAGCCACAGAATAGAAACTGCTATCTATATATCGATATATCGATACAGCATCAAGGCGCAATTAGGTAAATACAAGTGTCACAGGATTATGTAGATTTAATTCAGGATTTGCAAAGTCAGTTAGAGACACTGCAAATAGCGATCGCATCACAGGTAGAACCCGCATCTGCACTTGTTAAAGAATGGTTGCGATCGCATCGGGAAATCCATGATTTTTTTCAAACCCAAATTATAAATACTCATTTGGATGTCACACCACCCTATTTATCTCTGCAAGTTGAAATTGATAAACAGCTAAAAATGTTGGGCGTGGACTTAAGCATGTTACAAACTGCTCGCAATCCATCAACTTGGCAAAAGAGACATCAACAAGCTCGTGATCGTTTCGTCTTGATCAAAAAATACTGTCAAATGTACTCAAATTAACGTAATTTCAATAACGCTATTTGCGTGGTACAAAGCGCTGCGAAAATAGCGGAAAATTAAGCAGTATTGCTAAAACAGATTTATGAGCCGTAGATTAGCCGTGTCACAAAATTCAAGTGTGAAACCCTAACTTATTCTCTATGGATATGCCTCATATCAAATATTCTTAGTTAATCAGGCGATCTTGGGCATGAAACATTTTGATGTAGACTTTTAGAATATTTAATACTTTTTAATATAAACATAGTAAAAACTCTATAAATGAATCAATGATCCTAGAAACAGCTTGGCTACTTCCTTGCTATGGTTTGCTGGGCGCAGGAATCACCTTACCTTGGTCGCTGAGGTTGGTGCGGCGCACGGGGCCACGTCCTGCGGCTTACCTAAATATATTGATGACTGTACTAGCCTTAGTGCATAGTTGTTGGTTACTGACATCGATCTGGGGCAAAGCAGCTCAACAGGTTGAGTTTAGTTGGTTTCAAGCCTTTGATTTAAATCTTGTTTTTGCCATTGATATTTCTCCAATTAGTGTGGGCGCATCGGTAATGATCGCCACAATGAGCTTAATTTCACAGGTCTATGGACTAGGATCACTGGAAACTGATTGGGCGATCGCGAGATTTTGTGCCTTAATTGGTTTCTTTGAGGCAGCAATTACAGGTATTGCCTTTAGTGACTCGCTCTTTTTTAGTTACGCATTGCTGGAAATGCTCACCCTGTCCACCTATTTACTAGTGGGTTTCTGGTACGCACAGCCACTCGTCGTGACAGCAGCCCGAGATGCTTTTTGGACAAAACGGGTTGGCGACCTATTCCTATTAATGGGTGTGGTAGCACTGTCTAACTTAACTGGTAGCTTAAATTTCTCTGATTTAAAGGAATGGGCGGCAAATCCACAGACGATCGCCTATTTCTCAGAACATCAACAATTCGGTACTTTATTAGGATTAGCTCTAATAGCAGGTCCCCTTGGTAAATGCGCCCAGTTCCCTTTACACCTCTGGCTAGATGAGGCAATGGAGGGACCCAACCCCGCTTCGATTTTGCGAAATTCAGTGGTTGTAGGAACAGGAGCCTATGTTCTGATTAAGCTTCAGCCAGTTTTATCACTATTTCCTGTGGCGGCTGAAGTTTCAGTAATTATTGGCGCAATTACGGCTGTCGGTGCAAGTTTAGTGGCGATCGCCCAAATCGACCTCAAACGCGCCCTGTCCCACTCCACGAGTGCATATTTAGGTTTAGTCTTCATCGCTGTAGGTATGCAGCAGCCTGATCTCGCCTTAGGATTGCTCTTTAGTCATGGCATCAGCAAGTCCTTGCTATTCCTCAGTTCTGGCGCAGTAATGATGACGACAATGACACAGGATCTTACGGAAATGGGTGGGCTGAAAACACGTATGCCTGCTACTTTAGTTTCCTTTATCGTTGGTTCCCTTAGTCTGGTTGCCCTATTGCCCTTTGGCGGATTTTGGACACTCCTTCGGTGGGAAGAAACTTTTTGGAATAGTGACCCATGGCTAATCGCGATCGCCTTATTAGTTAACTGCATTACGGCCTTTGGATTAATACGAATTTTTGCACTCGTCTTCTTAGGACCAACGCAGCAGAAAACTCGGCGTGCAGCCGAAGTAGCTTGGCAGGTCGCTCTTCCCCTCGTAGGACTGACGATTATTACGCTGCTTGTGCCAATTCTCCTACCATCTTGGGAATTTGTAGATATTGACTTAGATACAGTTGATATCTGGGGTACAACTATACTCTCATCTTCAGGCTTACTTGGCTTTGGCGTAGGCGCATATATCTACATCAAACCCTATTTCTCAACCGTAAGCTCTGTGCCCATGCCTCCTAGGTTTGTTCGCAGTACATGGAAGGCTGTGCAGGATTTGCTTGCTTACGACTTATATGTACAGGCAATTTACAAATATACAGTAGTTCTAATTGTTGGTGGCGGTTCCAAACTTCTCGCTTGGATTGATCGCTATTTAGTTGATGGCTCCGTAAACTTTTTGGGCTTTGCTTCCATTTTGAGTGGCGAGAGTCTGAAATATACAGTGACAGGAAGATTACAACAATATATTTTAACAATCTTAATTGGTCTGATTCTGATTGGTTTTGCCGCCTTCTATGGCTTAAATTAACCGCCATTATGCCCTCTCTCCCAATCTAACGTGTATATAAAAGTTCTCTATTTAGTTGTCAGCGGGTAGATCCCCCAGCCTCCCTTTTCAAGGGGTTAGGAATTTTCTTCTTCCCCCATGAAAAGGGGGATGGAGGGAGATCATTTAAAACCTAATTGTTAGCAGCTAACTTGTGTATAAACGTTAACCATCAATGGGGGAAGTACTGATAACATAAATTCCTTTTTCCCTTTTACATCGCCAATATGTTAAGTACCTTAATTTGGTTTCCGATCGCTGGATCAGTAATTGTTGCTCTACTAAGCGGCATACTTGACTCCAAAAAATTACGCAACATCTCCTTAGGAATAGCGATCTCTAGCTTTGGGTGGTCTTTATTTCTGCTAACAAAATTTGATCTAAGTCTTGCCACTATGCAATTAAGAGAATCCTTAATTTGGTTAGATCAAATCGGACTTAGTTATCAATTAGGCATAGATGGCATATCATTTCCCTTAGTCCTACTTAATGGCTTACTCCTAAGTATTGCCATCTATATCAGCACAGATATTCAGCGTCCCAATCTCTACTTTCCTCTGTTATTACTCATTGGTGGTGGAGTCAATGGCGCTTTCCTTGCTCAAAATCTCCTCCTCTTCTTCCTGTTTTTTGAAGTAGAACTCATTCCTCTCTATCTCTTAATTGCAATTTGGGGTGGCGAAAGACGCGGTTATGCTGCAACCAAATTCTTGATTTATACAGCTATTTCAGGAGTGTTGATTTTAGCTGCATTCTTTGGGATGGCAGCCTTTGGTAGTGGCGATGTCACTGGTTTCACCTTTAATTATCAAGACTTAAATCTAGAAGGATTATCAAAAAGCACTAGAGGGATTTTACTAATTCTCCTATTGCTTGGTTTTGGGATCAAGATTCCCATTGTGCCATTACATACATGGTTGCCCGATGCTCACGTTGAAGCTTCCACACCAGTTTCTACTCTACTCGCAGGTATTCTCCTAAAATTAGGAACCTACGGTTTATTACGTTTTGGACTTGGGTTGCTACCCGAAGCATGGCAATCGATCGCACCTTTCCTAGCAATTTGGGCAGTAGTCAGCGTCATTTATGGATGTCTCACGGCAATTACCCAAAAAGACATGAAGAAGATGGTTGCCTATAGTTCCGTTGGTCACATGGGCTATATTATTCTTGCTCTATCCACCGCTACTCCCCTCTCAATTGTCGGTGCAATTTTTCAGATGGTCAGTCATGGCTTAATTTCAGCACTTCTCTTTATTCTGGTCGGTATTGTCTATAAGAAAACAGGAACTCGTAATCTTGACTCTCTCAATGGTTTGCTCAATCCTGAACGCGGCTTACCTGTCACAGGTTCATTAATGATTTTAGCGTCAATGGCGAGTGCAGGTACTCCAGGAATGATGGGTTTTATCGCTGAGTTTGTGATCTTCCGTAGCAGTTTTGCTGTTTTTCCAATACAAACAATTCTCTGTATGTTAGGTACGGGCTTAACCGCAGTTTACTTCCTGATCATGCTCGATCGCGTATTTTTTGGTCGCTTCTCTGTTCGCAAAGATGGTAGCGATAAAATTATTACTTCGATCCCCTTTGCTCAATGGCAAGAAAAATTCCCTGCGATCGCCCTTGCCCTGATCATCGTTTTCTTTGGACTGATTCCCAATTTAGCGACTAACATGATCAGCAGTTCTGCAAATGCGATTGCGCCTAACCATACCCAATTTAAGCAAATTGCTTTGTTACAATCGAGCTAATCAAATCCGCTTTGGTAAGGCTTGTTTTGTAAGTCTTACCAAAACCTCATTTAATCGCAAGGATGGAAACGTATGACCGTCACCACTGCTAGAAAAATGACATTCGAGGAATATCTCACCTATGACGATGGTACTGACAAACTATATGAATTTAATGATGGGGAGTTAGTTGAAGTGACTCCTGCGACTGGATTTCATAATGATTTGATGATGTTTTTTGCATTTTTCTTGCAAACTGAAATCAAACGGTTTCAGTATCCTTACTGTGTTCGCGTCAATAGTACGGAAATATTCAATGGTAAAAGAACTCGTCGTCCTGATGTATTAGTGATGACGTTAGACCAGAGAGAAAGCTTAAAAAGTAAGCCAGATATCCTCCGAGAAGCATGTCCATTGGTAATTGAAATTGTTAGCCCAACCTGTCGTTCTGTGGATACAGTCGAAAAACGCGAAGAATATGCTCAGTTTGGTATTTCTGAATATTGGATTGTTGATTTTTTGCTGGAAACCTTTACGGTTTTAAGCTTGGTGAATGGAGTTTATATCGAGAAGGTTTATAGAGAAAGCGATCACATTATCTCCAATGTTTTCCCAGAAATTTCTTTAACCATGAGCCAAGTGCTAGAAAGCGTTTAATTGTAAAGTGAGATTGAGATACAATTAGAGACCGATTGAATCTGTAGATTTTAAGTCTAAGTTTGTAATAAGGATTGTAAGCTCTGAATAACTTCACTTTTAAATTAGAGTGCCAGTGCTGCCACACTGATGCAAGAGTTGGGCAGTTCTACACGCCCCATGGAACCGTCAGTACTCCAAGGTTTATGCCCGTTGGCACGTTAGCTAATGTCAAGACCGTCACCCCTGCTCATCTTAAAGATTGCAAAGCCGAGATGGTCTTAGCCAATACCTATCACCTCCATCTACAACCAGGAGAAGATATTGTTGCGGAGGCTGGCGGTTTACATAAATTTATGAACTGGGATGGTCCCATCCTCACGGATTCAGGTGGATTTCAAGTATTTAGCCTCAGTGAAATTCGTTCCATTAGCGAGGAAGGAGTACAATTTCGCTCTCCCCGAGATGGCAATATGATCAATCTCACCCCAGAGAAATCGATTCAAATTCAGAACCAACTGGGCGCAGATGTGATCATGGCTTTTGATGAATGCGCTCCCTATCCAGCCACCTATGAATCTGTCAAGCTTGCAGGTGAACGTACCACCCGTTGGCTAGAGCGTTGCATTAAAGCTCACGATCGCAAGGATATGCAAGCCCTATTTGGAATCGTCCAAGGTGGAGTCTATCTTGATTTACGGCAAAAATCGGCGCGTGAACTGATTGAATTTGACTTACCAGGATATGCGATCGGTGGCGTGAGTGTTGGTGAACCTGCCGAACTCATCGAAAAAATTGTGAAAGCTACTACACCACTATTGCCTACCAATAAACCCCGTTACCTGATGGGCGTTGGCACGTATAAGGAAATGGCTCAAGCTGTCGCCGCAGGCATAGATTTGTTTGATTGCGTCATTCCCACCCGACTAGCGAGGCATAATGTCGCTCTAGTAAGAGGCGATCGCTGGAATCTCAAAAATCAGAAATTTAAACGTGATTTTGAACAACTTGATAGCGATTGCCCTTGTTATACTTGCCAAAATTTCTCACGGGCCTATCTTAGCCATTTAGTGCGATCGCAGGAAATTTTAGGATATACATTGCTATCTATCCATAACATCACTGAGCTTATTCGATTTACACAAAGAATGCGTCAAGCAATCATTGATAATCGCTTTGTCGCAGAATTCGGACATTACCTTTCCAATTCAATGGAATAAATCCCAGATATGCTGCGTTTACTACTTTATTTCGGTTTGTGGATTGGCTCTATGGGGCTGGCGATTTTTGCTAGCCAAAACATATCTCTTGTCACCGTAAAATTGGGAGCATTTGAATCTATCAAACTACCTTTAGGACTAGTACTAATTTTTTGTACAGGTCTAGGAGCGACAGCAATGAGTGTATTCATGGAATTTTCTCGAAACTCTCTCCAATTCTCATTTTCCAGTCTTCCAAAATTCACTATTTCCAATTCTAAGTCATCTTTCCAGAAGCGCCAAACAGAATCTCAAAAAACGTCATCAAAAAATTCATTTGTAAATCCATCTACAAAGAAAAAACAAGGGTTTAGAGATGATTTCGATGAAGATTGGGATGATGACTGGGACTAGAATGTATTTAACAATACATTTGTTTCTTTCCAATTTTGTTAACTTTCCATAAGTTACGGTATTGATACTGTGAGCAATTCTTGTAAAATTAATTCTTTTACTCAAATTGTTCATAATGTAGCAAGTTTTCTCTAAATTGGTGTGATGGCATGAAAAAAATCAGTAATCTTTCAGTCCTCTTGGGGCTGAGTGTTCTAGCAGCCGCTACAGGCGTAAGTGCAGAAAATCAAAGTCAAGTTCAAGTTCAATCTAAAGCTTCCTCAACTCCCGTATTACAGGCTTCCTTACCTACTAATGAGGTAAAGCTAACTGAATCGCAAACAATTCGGGCGATCAATACAGAATTAAACCGTCCTAAACAAGAAGTAGCTCAGAATGTTACCTCTGTTTCTCAACTGAGCGATGTAAAGCCCACGGATTGGGCTTTTACTGCATTGCAATCTCTAGTTGAGCGCTACGGATGTATCGCAGGTTATCCTGATCGTACTTTCCGTGGCAAACAAGCAACTACCCGCTATGAGTTTGCTGCTGGCTTAAATGCTTGCTTGGACAAAATCAATGAAATCATCTCCGCAGGGCTAGCTGATAAGGTCAGCAAAGAAGACCTCGCTACTTTGCAAAAACTGCAAGAAGAATTTGCGGCTGAGTTGGCAACCCTCCGTGGTCGTGTAGATGCTCTAGATGCTAAGGTAACGAAGCTCGAAGCTCAGCAATTCTCTACTACCACCAAGCTAAGTGGTCTTGCTTTCTTCAACGTTACTGGTGCTACTGCTGGTAATGTTCAAGCGCAAACTAGTACAGGTGCACCTGTAACTCGTACTGCTCCAAATACAACTTTTAGCGGTTTGGTTTGGTTAACCTTAAATACTTCCTTTACTGGTAAGGACTCATTGATAACCCAACTTGCCGTTGGTAATGGGAACTCTCCTGCTAACCAATACGTCTCTGATGGTTTCTTTAATTCTACAGGTGTTCCATTTACCGATCAAACTGCTGGTGCTACCGCTAATACTTTTGTATTGCGTGAATTGTCATATACCTTCCCAGTATTTGAAAAAGCGGTACTTGCCGTTGGTCCTCGTTTGAACTTTTACAAATACTTTGATGGCAATCGATTCATTTATCCTTGGAATTCAACCTTTAACTCCATCAATAGCTCGTTACTCAACGTTTCTAAGCGTGGTGCAGGTGCTGTTTTCATGACTCCTTTGGGAAATCAATTTGATTTCAAGGTTGGTTACCTATCAGAAAGTTATGAATTCGCCAACACTGGTTCTGCTGCTAATCCAAGCAAAGGTTTATTCTCTGGCTCCAATTCACTCACTGCTGAACTTGGTTTTAAGCCTAGTGATGCATTTAAGTTTAGATTGATTTATAGCCGTTCTAATATTGATTCTAATGGTTCGCCTACTATAGGAGGAGCTGGTTTCTTGCCGGGCACATTTACAGGAACAAGTGCTCAGTCAGATGTATTTGTTGCTAACTTTGATTGGTTAGTCAGCAAAGGATTTGGTTTGTTTGGGCGCTATGGATATGGCACAGCTAATGTTAATAGTGGGGCTGGAATCTCTCTTGGTAGTGCCATTATAAATACATTCCAAGTTGGTGCAGCGTTCCCTGATTTGTTTAAAGAAGGTGCTCAAGGGATGATTTCCTTCGGTATGCCATTTAAGTTCTCTGGTTTGCTCCCAATTGCTGGTAATGGTGATGGTGGTACACAGTACGATTTAGAAATTTCGTATGTTTATCCCATCAGCAAGAATATCTCTCTTGTTCCTTCTTTCTATACTATCTTTAGCCCTAACAACTTCAGCAGTAATCCAACTATCTTTGTTGGTAACTTGCAGGCAGTCTTTAGCTTCTAATTTCAGAGGTTAGAACTTCAAAAAAAACAGAAGGATACGCAAAGCGTATCCTTCTGTTTTTGTAACTATAGTTATGTCTAAACTCAGGTAGTTAGTGATACATTTGTAACAAATGATGTTTGATAGCTTATAAACGCTATAGACTTCTACTAATATTTTTTCTTAACTTCCAGAACATTCAATCCTTAAAAGGTATGAAGGCATGAGTCCAATTTATATTCCACGTCGCAAGTTTATTCGGGGCGCGATCGCTACAGCAGCTTTTGGAGCAACTTCTCAACTTTGGGCAGGTTGCACAGAGCAAGCTCCTACGAATACAGCTAATACAGCAGCACCAAGTACACCAGGATCACCTGCGTCAGCATTATTAACCGTTGGGTTTATCTATGTTGGGCCCAAGGATGACTTTGGTTATAGCCAAGCTCACTTTGAAGGTGAAACAGCAATCACCAAGATCCCTAATGTCAAAACTGTGAGTGAAGCTAGTGTTGCGGAAACAGCTACTGTTCAAGAAACGATGCTGAGTATGATTAATCAAAATAATGTCTCAGCACTCTTCCCAACATCTTTTGGTTACTTTGATCCACATATTCTCAAAGTTGCGGCTGCCAATCCGAAGGTGCAATTCTTCCATTGTGGTGGCATGTATACCGAAGGTAAACATCCTAAAAACATCGGCAGTTATTACGGCTATATTGACGAAGCAGAATATATTGCGGGTATTGTCGCAGGTTTAACCACGAAATCAGGCAAGCTAGGATTTGTCGCTGCAAAACCAATTCCACAAGTAGTTCGCAATATCAACAGTTACACCCTTGGCGCACGTAGTGTCAATCCCAAAGCAACAGTGCAAGTTATTTTCACAGGTGATTGGTCAGTTCCTGTGAAGGAAGCAGAAGCAGCTAACAGTATGATCGATCAAGGTGTGGATGTGTTGACCTGTCACGTAGACAGTCCCAAGGTGGTAATTGAAACTGCGGAGAAGCGCAAGATTTACTGTACTGGATATCATGCTAATCAGTCGAAGCTTGCCCCTAATGGATATTTAACTGGTGCAGAATGGGATTGGACTAGTGTATATACTCAGTATGTGGAATGGTTTAAGGCTGGTAAATCAGTAACAGATGGAGGTATACCTCACCTAATCCGAGGTGGGCTCAAGGAGAAGTTCTGTAAAGTGTCACCTTTTGGCAGTGCGGTGAGCGCTGCTACTAAGAAGGAAGCGGAGAAGGTACTAGCGAAGTTCATGGATGGCAGCATGGTAATCTATGCTGGCGAGATTAAGGACAATACTGGTAAAGTCGTGATTGCCAAGGGCAAAGAATATAAACAAACTGATCTTGATCTTGAGAAGATGGATTGGTTTGTGGAAGGAGTTATCGGTAGCGTTAAGAGTTAACTCCAACCTTGTAAAGAAGAAGCGCAATGCGCTTCTTCTTTGCCATTGGCATATAAACTACTAAAAAACAGCTACAGGTATATGAATTTACGCGATCGCTGGCGTTCAACATCCGAGAATATTCTCATTCCGATTGGAGCAGTACTTGCTTCGATAGTTGTTTTTGGGATTTTCTGTGCTATGCAAGGAAAGAATCCTCTCGCTATTTACAGCACGATCTATCAATCAGCTTTTGGTAATAGTTTTTCGTGGCAGGGTACATTAATTCGGTCTGCACCCCTAATGCTGACATCTTTATGCACGGCTTTACCTGCGATGCTGGGATTGACGATCATCGGTAATGAGGGTGCGCTAATTGTCGGTGGTTTAGGAGCAATCTCAATTGGGTTAGCCTTGTCATCATCACTGCCGCCCATATTAGTACAGATTGCGATGGCTATGGCTGGATTAATTACAGGTGGGCTTTGGGTGATGTTTGTTGGTGCAATTAAATATTATCGAGGTGTAAACGAAACCATCAGTAGTTTATTAATGAATTATGTTGCGATCGCGGTTCTAAACACTCTAGTCGAGGGTCCGATGCGTGATCCTTCTAGTCTCAATAAACCATCTAGTTTTCCCTTAGTCGCAGCAAATATGCTGCAAACCATTCCTAACTCGCGAGTGCATTATGGATTGATTTATGGCTTAGTTGCCTGTGCGATCGCCTATTTCCTAATTCATCGCACCACCTTTGGCTTTGCAGTGCGTACTGTCGGAGGTAATATCCGCGCTGCTAAAATTGCAGGATTGCCCGTAGGTAAGCTCACTTTAATTGTGACTTTTTTGGGCGGTTCCTGTGCAGGTTTAGCGGGCATGGTAGAAATTGCCGCAATTCATGGCAGTGCCAATGCTTCCCTCAATGCGGACTATGGATATAGTGGTATTTTGGTTGCTTTTATCGCCAGACAAAATCCTTTAGTAGCTGTACTAGTCGCTGTATTAATGGGTGGCATTTTGGCTAGCGGTAGCGCCCTACAGCGATCGTTTGGATTGCCAGATGCAACAGTTCTACTCTTCCAAGGTATTGTATTCCTTGCAATTCTTTTTAGTGAATCACTTTACGGTCGTTTTAACTTCTTTAAAGATCGTGAGTCTGAAGTTGAGATTGAAGCTTCGGCAAATGTTGTTTAATAAACCATTTAAGAATTCACTAGATCCCCCCCAGCCCCCCTTAAAAAGGGGGGAGAATTAAATTCTTCCCCCTTTTTAAGGGGTATTGAGGGGGGATCTCTTAGAGTTTTTGACCGCAGAAAGTAATTCTTAAAGCTAAAAGCCAAATTCAAAACTATGACAGACGATACACTTGGTTGGATGAGCGTGCCACTGGCGATTGTTGCGGGGACTTTTCGAGGTAGCGCACCGTTTCTATTTGTAAGCTTGGGTGAATGTCTTACGGAAAAAGCTGGCAAAATTAATCTTGGGCTGGAAGGAACATTACTTACTGGGGCGATGACGGCCTATGCAGTTTCTTATTTGACGAAATCACCTTGGCTTGGTGTGCTTGCCGCAGGAATGACTGGTGTTGGATTAGGATTAATTCATGCTTGGTTATCACAGCGCCCACGAGTTAGTGATGTTGCCGTTGGCATCGCGATGATTATCTTCGGTAGTGGGATTGCATTTTTCTTTGGCAAACCTTTTATTCAGCCCAAAGCGGTTCCTCTGCCTTTATTTGAGTTAGGTAATTGGAGTAGTTACCCACAGATACAGGAAGCTTTTAAGATTAGTCCTTTACTCTTGATTGGTATAGCGATCGCGCCAATTATGCAGTGGTTCTTTAGTTCAACCCGTTGGGGTCTGTATGTGCGTGCTGTTGGAGACAGTCCTAGCGCCGCAAGAGCAATGGGGATTTCAGTGGTGGGTGTAAGAACTGGGGCGATTGTGGCAGGTAGTTTTTTAGCAGGAATTGGTGGTGCGAGTTTATCGCTGTACTACCCTGGACTGTGGTCTGAACGCATTTCTAGTGGACAGGGTTTGATGGCGGTCGCACTGGTGATTTTTGCGAGATGGCAGCCTATTCATTGTCTATGGGCGGCTCTTTTGTTTGGTGGCGCTCAAGCGATCGGACCTTCTTTGCAGGCTGTGGGCATTAGTTCCTATCGCTATCTATTCAATGCAGCTCCCTACATTATGACTCTGATAATTACGATCGCAACCTGTTCACCGCGCAGGACTTTGAGTGGTTCACCAGGAGCTTTGGGGACAAATGAATAAACAAAAAAGCATTGCAATGCAAGGCTTTTTTATGCAAAGCGCTATAGGATAGAGTATCTATGCTGATATGTAGATGCTTTGTAGATTATGGGAAATCAAAGACCGATCGCTGTAGATCTATTTGCAGGTGTAGGTGGAATGACCTTGGGTTTTGAGCAAGCAGGATTTGATGTACTTGCTTCGGTGGAGATTGATCCCATCCATTGTGCTACCCATGAGTATAATTTCCCCATGTGGAAAGTGATTTGCGCTAGTGTGACTGACATATCGGGGGACGATATTCGTCAAAAATCAGACATAGGCGATCGCGAAGTTGATGTGGTATTCGGGGGACCACCTTGTCAAGGTTTTTCCCTAATGGGTAAACGTGCTTTTGATGATCCGCGTAATCAGTTAGTGTCACATTTCATGCGTTTAGTGACGGAACTAAGAGCCAAGTATTTTGTGATGGAAAATGTCAAAGGTTTGACTGTTGGTAATCATCGTAGATTTGTGGAGGAGGTAATTGAGAATTTTGAGAAACGTGGTTACAAGATTCTCAAACCCTATCAAGTGTTGAATGCTGCACATTTTGGTGTACCGCAACATCGCGAAAGATTATTTCTCATCGGCTGTCGTCAAGATTTGCTACTTCCCAATTACCCATCCCCCATCACCAAACCCGCCAAAGCGAAACGCATTCCTAAAGAGCTTGCGAAGTTGCCAGATAGCCCAACTGTCAAAGATGCGATCGCTGATTTGCCAGATATTACTAGATATAAGGAGCTAAACGAGCAAGATTGGTGTGTTGCGTCCTATCGGAAGCCGAAAAGCATTTACGGTGAGTATTTACGCGGTTTAAGAGTTGATCCTTTTGATCTTGCTTATCCTCGCCAATATGATTCTAAATTGCTGACTTCGAGTATTGGTACTGTACATAGTCCCACTTCTATCATTCGTTTTTGCTCAACTGCAAATGGAGAAGTTGAGAAAGTCAGTAGATTCTTAAAGCTTGATCCTGATGGTATCTGTAATACTCTTAGGGCAGGTACTCCCAGTAATCGAGGAGCATTCACTGCTCCCCGTCCAATTCATCCTGAACAACCACGTTGTATAACTGTCCGAGAAGCAGCAAGATTACATTCTTATCCTGATTGGTTTCGCTTTCATAGTACAAAATGGCATGGTTTCCGCCAAATTGGCAACTCAGTTCCACCATTGTTAGCTAGATCAGTTGCCCAGCAATTACGTGCGAGTTTAGGAATAAATATCATGCAGCCTCAAGAGAAAGTTAATTTAGGAAAGGACGAACTATTACGCCTAAAAATGTTGAAAGCAACAGAAAAATATAGTGTTGATGCCCATGTAATTGAATCAAGAATCAAAAAATTTGATTTAATTACTGATGTTACGTGGAACAAATATCACCCTCACCCCCCTGCCCCCTCTCCCTTGATGGGAGAGGGGGAGCTAGACTAATTTCTTGTTCCCCTCTCCCATAAGGGAGAGGGGCTAGGGGTGAGGGTCTTAGAAACTTCCACGTAACATCAGTTAATTAATCCCACCATAGTGTAATGGCTTTATGGATAGAGAGCGATCGCTTGAGTAGCTCAAACCCATAGTCCTCATCAGTAAGATCGATATCTTTCAGCAAAACTTGGATTTCGTCCGATAGAGGCTGATTAAATTCTTCGGCAACGGCGATCGCATCAGCCATACAACCAAAATGTTGATCGATCACATCTGGACAGAACTCATAAATTTCGATCGCCATCTCTGTTAAGTCCTCAGGCAAATCATTAAAGGTCACAGTTACCGCATCAAATTCGATATCACTCAATTCAAGCCCATACTGAGCATCCCAATATTGGAACTGTTCGATCAGATCTTCCGTACTCAGATCGTAGTTATCGCCATTTGTCCCGACTTCGCGGATCTGTTGATATTTATCCATATTTTTTGCTCCCATAATTCAGACTAGAGAATTGTTTTCCCGCCTTCGGCGGGAAAACAATTCTCTAACTGGTTTTACACTATGCTCTAAGCCAGCGCGTTGTGCCATCTTTTTGATCAATGAGGGTAATCCCTAATGCTTTTAACTCGTCTCGAATGCGATCGCCTTCTTTATAGTTCTTTGCCTTCTTCGCTTCAATCCTTTGCTGAATTAAAGCCTCAATTTCTGTCTCACTGATGCCCTCTTCCTGAACTTGGCGATCACTAATATTTGCCACAAATCCTAAAACATTGGTCATATAGCTAAGGGATTGCCAATCTTGAAAGAGAACTTCTGAACTTGCAGCAGTCTTACCTGAATGAGAAAGAGAATTACGCTCAGCACGTAATTTTTTGGCTAATTCAAATACATGGGACATCGCCACAGACGTATTAAAGTCATCATCCATCGCTTCTTCAAAACAAGCGATCGCATTAGCAACATCATCTCTTAATGGAACTTCACTACTTGCCCAACCTAATTGCTTACCAAACTCCGCAGCAAATAACATGCTATCGCGAATTGTTTCCCAGCCCTTAGTAGCCGCATTAATCGCTTCTTCGGTAAAGTCAATGGGTTGGCGGTATTGCGCTTGGAGGATAAATAAACGGATTGCCATCGGATCGAAATAGCCAAACAAATCGCGAATAGTTGTGAAATTATTCAGCGATTTGGACATCTTCTCGCCATCGATATTCACAAACCCATTGTGCATCCAGTATTTAGCCAAAGGCTGATTAGAAGCTGCTTCCGATTGGGCAATTTCATTCTCATGGTGAGGGAATTGTAAATCTGAGCCACCAGCATGAATATCAATGGTATCGCCTAAACGCGATCGCACCATTGCCGAGCATTCAATATGCCAGCCTGGACGACCTTTTCCCCAAGGTGATTCCCAAAATGGTTCATTCGGTTTAGCCGCTTTCCATAATGCAAAGTCAAAGGGATAGCGCTTTTGTTCTTCTTGATCATCGACGCGACCGCTAGCCCCTGCCTGCATATCTTCCAGCTTGCGTCCAGATAGCTTGCCATAATTAGGGAATTTCTGCACTGCATAATAAACATCTCCACCCACAGCATAGGCATAATCGCGATCGATCAACTTCTGAATGAGTTCAATAATTTCAGGAATTGTTTCCGTAGCGCGAGGATAGTCATCGGCTTTCTCAACATTTAGCCTAGCCATGTCCTCGTCGTAGGTGGCGATATATTGATTGGCGATCGCCTGCATCGTCGTCTCTCTTTCTAGCGCCCGTTTCAAAATCTTGTCATCAATATCCGTAATATTCTGGACAAATTTAATCTGATATTTGGTGGCTAAATAGCGGCGAATCATGTCCCAAACTACATAGGCTCTGGCATGACCCAAATGGCAATAGTCATAGACCGTTACACCACAAACATACATTTTCACAATCCCTGCTTCGAGGGGAATAAATTCTTCTTTGCGACGGGTGAGTGTGTTGTAAATGCGGAGGGTCATGAATTTGGCTATGTCTTGAGTATCTAGGCGCGAGGTAATTATACAGCAAAGCCATAGCGTAGGCTTAATCCATGCATTGTCTGTACGCTATGGCTTTGTTATGAAAAGAGATGCAGCCTGCAACATAGTGAAATTAGTCTGAAGTATTATATAAAGCTGCCAACCTTTGGGCTGTAAAACGAAAGCGATCGCGTAAATCCTTTGGCTCTAGTACCTGAGCGTGATGAACGAACTGATGTACCCAGCGACAAAACTCATTTAGCGATCGCGGCGGTAGGGAAATGCTGTAATCGATATAGTCGGGTTTGCCACTTCGATCAATCACTTGAGAAATATGTCTTTTTTCTCCCTCTTCGATAAAAGCAATTACAGGTGCAAAAAAGCGGATCTTGATTTGAACATATTCGAGAGTTCCTGCAATCTCTCTAGCTTGCTCAGACGGTTCACCAAGAAACAAGCCCCAACCTTTTTTAAACAGATTCATTGCCACATTTAAACTTGATTTCTGGAGATCGGTTCCTCTGGGCTGATTAACAAATTGGATCTGGTCAGTGAAGCGATCAATCCGTTCAATTTCTATATGACCATTTTCGACATACTCATAGAGCAAATACCAAGCAATATCACGATAAATCAATTGCAAAGGGAAGACTTGTAAATATCCAATTTTCTGACTATAGGGATCGGTATATCGATAGATGGTGATTGCTTGTCCGATCGCGATCGCTGATTCAACTTGCTCTAAACAATGATAAAGATTGTAGCGATTTTTCTTGATATCTAGCATTTCATCAAGATCTGTGTAGATGATTGCTCGATCTATTTGCGATCGCACGGGATAGAGATAGTCTGCGGATTCTAAGATTTGTTTGCCGCGCAGTTTCTGTTCGAGTTCTTGGTAAATACGGATCGCTTGGGGCGATCGCTGATATTTTGCCATTGAGTTGAGGGCATTGAGAGCTACTTGCAAATCTTTAAAAGACATTACGCCTGTTCCAAGGAAGTAGCCCCAACGATAAATGCGCTTTTCTAAAAGCCCATATTTACGGAGTGTAACTAAGTCTTTGCGAAGGGTGGGAATGGAGTATTTAGTTAATGGAATATTGTATTGTTGTGCTAATTCGTATACTTTTGCTTGGACATTTTCTAGAGATTCATGAGCCGTTTGGGAATTCATACCAAGGCGATCAGGGCAGCCAATTCCAGGGTGGTGAATGAAAGTCGCAATGAGAAGAATAAGGCGATCAAAGGCTTGGCGATCGCTATGGGGATGTAAGTTGTTAGTCTTCGGCATAGTGATATGTCAAGTAAATGACAATATTTATTAAAAGTTATCATTAGCCATGAATTTATGTTTATTAAGATACTTTGAGTCGTATATATAAATTATAAAAATATTCTCATAAATTAGCTATCGTGATAAATATCTGATAAATTGCCTTTGTAAATGCGTGTGGGAGGTAAAGCGATCGTGACTAAGGCATTTTGGCAAGCAAAAATTTGGGGTCTTCTTCACGATCCAGCATTGAAGGGCTTACACGCATCTGGTCAATTAGGGCAAGAGGGGGTGTGGCAGGATGGAAATGGATTGCCTTACCTAGAATGTATGAATGGTTGGGTATCACCTAAGTCAAAATATAATCACCTACGACCAAACACTAACTTAAGTGGTGTTTGGTTAGATCACATTGGACTATGTGATTTACTTTCTTCTGCTAGTGATCGCTGTACAGTTGGGCGATTACCATTTACAACATCCGTTACCTATGGGGATGACGGCTTACAAATTCGTCATTTACTGTCGGGCGAGCCTTACTCATTAAAGCTAAATGATTGGCATGACAACATTAAAGTTGGTGCAACAGGTAAAACAAAATTTATTCAAGAGCGAGAAAAAATTGTTATCCCTGAAGAGATTCGCAGATGTACTGATGCACGTAAAGTTTTTTGGTGGTTTTGGCGTTGTTTTCCTGAAGCTTTAGCACAATATGATGCTCAAATACAGCTATTACCTGCGGAAACTCGTATTCCTGATGCATCACTTTGGAGTCATACAAGCTTAACTGCGGCACTAGCTGGCTCTTTGGCTGGTTATTACAAGACTGAAGATGAATATCCTAAAAAAGGTGATGGATTTAAAGGAAAAGAATCACGTCCTCATGTTGCTGTTTTTAGCTTCACACCAGTACAGGAATTAATCAAAGCTAGTCGCAAATTACGCGACTTTTGGGCGGGTTCATGGCTATTGCATTATCTCTCAGCAAAAGCTTGTTGGGATCTAGCATGGAAGTATGGACCAGATACATTGCTTTATCCTTGTTTATATGCACAACCATTGATTGACTATTGGCTTTTAGACAAATATCCAGAGTTTAAACAATGGATTACATTCCCTAGCTCACGATCACTGCTGACAGCAGGATTTCCTAATGTAATTGTGGCAATCTTGCCAAACAATGCTAAAGGTCAAGAACAGGAAGGGAATCCTATATATGCAGCTATGCAGATGGTAAAGCAAAGTGTAGGAGATAGTTGGAGTAATCTTGGTGATGCAGTACTGGATAAGTTGAGAGAAAGAGATAGGCGCAATGGCGAAGATGACTTGAGTTGGAGAGAGATTTGGCTAAACTCTTGGTCAGGTTGGTTAGATTCACAATGGCAAACTTATTGGGTAGCAATGCCTATTGGACATCCTAAGTTTTCCTTAGATTGTTCGCCTCGTACCAAAAACAAAGATGATAAGGCAAATCAATTCAATAAAATTTCCTATGATGAATGGCGCGAGATTCAAAATAATTTTGCTACTCCAGCGGAGAATCTTTTCCCAGAGCAAGAGTATAAATTTCTAGATGCTGTATTCAATCATGAGCCAGATTTAGAGGATGAATCCGTCAACTCAGGCAAAGTAGACAAGAAAAAATTTGATAAACAGCCGAATATGAATGTTGGCTCTTGGTGGGCAAGTTTATTTGAGAAAACTCGTAAAAGTCTTGATGCAGTTAAAAATGCTCGATCTTGGGAATTGCCAACTGCTAAAGCTCCACGTTCTTCTCTCTCTGGACTTGGCTCTGTTGTACATCCTGTGTTTGATAGTGAACATCCTGAATGGGCAAGCGAATCTGAAACTAGAGAATTCTGGAAAGAAGGATTAGGTTTCTTTGATAAAACTGAGCAAATGAATGCTACAGAGGTGGTCAAGCGTTTGCTACATGATGTTTTACCATCTGAATTATTTAAAGAATACGATCAATCTCAACAGTGGCGACGACTCTTTCACTTGCCTGATTTGAGTTCAGGAGTAGCAGGTTGGCTAAAAGGACTAGAGATATCTGGTGATCCCGATCATAAAATTGCTGCTTTTGAACGTACTTGTCAAGAAATTATAACTAAGTACGAATGGACTAAAGAAGCTGCTGAAGAACCTTGGGGGATTCCTTGGATAAATCAGCATTATCAAAAATGGCAAAATAAGAATCCACGCTTACTCAATGCTAGTTGGCTTGTAGCAGATTTTGCTGATACTGATGATAAAAAAGATAGGTTGAAACAGGTTAAAGAATCAATCCAAAAGACATTTAAAGAAGGTAATAATCCTACGGATTGGTATGTCATTGCGGCTGGAGATGGTGACAATATGGGCAATTGGCTCAAAGGAGATAAGAAACTGATGCAACCTTATCGAGCATATATCCCTGATGCTTTACCATCTAAAATTGATCAACTCCCTCAACAATTAAGAGAGCCTTTTCAAGAATTTCTTGGACAAACTAAACGTATGAGTCCTTCAACCCATAGCGCTCTATCTCGTGCTTTGCTTGACTTCTCTAATCAGCTTGTGCCATATCTGACTGAACAACGCTATGCGGGGCGATTAATTTATGGTGGTGGAGATGATGTACTTGCTTATACGAATCTTTGGGAATGGGATCAGTGGCTGTGGGATATTCGGCAATGTTTTAGAGGAAGTGCCGATCCTCATGGTGAATTTGATAATTCGGGAGATTATTGGCGATGGGCTAGTGAAGAGTCACCTATAGCAAAACGCCCATTGTTTACGATGGGAAGTAGTGCGACGATTAGTTTTGGGATTGTGATTGCTCATCATTCTGTCCCTTTAGCGATCGCACTTGAGGAAATGTGGCAAGCTGAAGAAGAAGCTAAAAAGCATGAGTATCTAAGTGGTTGTAGTCTTAAAACTCGCTCAGGAGATATCTACAATAAAAAAGATAGTGTGCAAGTTCGTGTGATTTATGGAAATGGCAATATTCTTAAGTCAACTTGCAAGTTTGATACTTTTGCACTATGGCAAACCCTTTTAGCAATTCCTAACATCGAGCCTGCAATGTTTGAGCAAGCAGCAACTGTTTGGGAACAACATCCTGTGCCTGTGGAGGAAGCAATTGATGCTTGGTGTGTGGCTTTTTGCGATCGCCGTGAAAAACTAAATGATAATAAAGAGGAGTTTCGTCATGCACTTGCTCAATTTATCAAGGCTTTATGGATAACAACTAAGGAAGATAATCGCGATCGCGAGGTGCAAAACTGGCTAAAACTTGCTGCTTTTATCCTTCGCAAGCGTGATATCAAAATTAATTTATTGGAGCGCTAATTATGCAATTAACTACACACAAGTTTGATGTCGAGCAGTATCAACTCATGGGTAAAGCAGGTGTTTTCCATCCTGAAGCCAGAATAGAACTAATTAATGGAGAAATAGTGACCATGACACCAATAGGATTAAAACATGCCGTTACTATCAATCGACTAACTCGATTTTTGGTGCAAAATGTTGGAAATCAAGGGATTATTAGTATCCAAAACTCATTGCGGATTCCTAATTATTCTGAGCCAGAACCAGATGTTTTGATTTTGCGACCTCGCGATGACTTTTATGAAAACAAGTTCCCTTTACCAGAAGATGTTTTGTTGTTGATTGAAGTGGCTGATTCTAGTCTCAGGTATGACCAAACGACGAAACTATCTCTATATGCTGAACAAAATATACCTGAATATTGGATTGCTAATTTAGAAAGAAATATTCTAGAGATTTATCGCCAACCTCAAAACAAGTCTTACCTCAAGCAAACTCTGATCGATTCTGTGGTGATTCCTTTCGCGCCGATCGCTTTCCCTGAGATGACGATGACACTGAGGGATATTTATGGATAACAAGATGTATTGGTATAAGTTAACGCCTTTAGATGTGTTGATGTTTCGAGATGCAAAGCCTTTTTCGCCACAGGAGAGGGCTTGGGCTGGGAGTGTGTTTCCGCCAAATAATCATGCGATCGCTGGTGCATTGCGTTCTAGTTTTGATGGCATTAATGGCAATATCACAATGAAGGGAGTTTTTTTATGTTGTTATGACAAGCTTTATTTCCCTCGTCCATTTAACTATGTCAGCCAAAATCGACTTACACCGATCAATTGGATTGATGATCCCAATCATCCCTCTAAGCAAATGCTCTGGGATAAGAGTAAACCTGTACCTTTAGTGATAAGCGATCGCAGTAATCACGCTTCTGATGAAGATAATCTTAAAAAGGGTGACTATCGCTATTTTTTGCCTAGTGATGTGGTTTTGAAGATTCTCAAAAATGAGGATTTAGCTGAAGGAGATTGGTTAGTTGATCAGGTTCTAGAGAAAGGAGATAAATCTTGGATTGTGGAGACGCGATCACACAACACTTTACAGGATGGCACACGCCAAGTTAAAGAAAGCGATGGTTATTTTGTGGAGAATGCGGTGCGGTTAGTGGATGGTTGGGGTTTGGCGATCGCAGTTGATAAGACTACTGAGGCAAAACTCAACAGTAAATCCAAACCTTTAGTAATGAAATTGGGAGGTGAAGGACATCGGGTATTACTAGAGCGTTGTGATGCTTTTGATACGCAATGGAATGAATTGCAATCAGTCTCAAAAGCTAATTTTGAAAAAGGCGATCGATCCCTTGCCTACATGGTGACTAATGGTGTGTTTGAGAGGGTTACGGATCGGGGTACTCCTAAAAAAGCTAAATATGCACGATCGCTTTGTCGTCCCTATCCTTGGGAATGGGAATTGGCTGATGTTGATAGCGGCAGTAGCGATCGGCGGGTTCTGGTGAGTGTGGCGACTGATAAGCCTGTACCGATTAGTTGTCGCTTTCGCAATGAAGAGGGAGAGAGTATTCCTGCGCCTCAAGTCTTTGCTGCGCCTGCGGGAAGTGTCTATTATCTGGAGCGTCCTGCGGAGCTTTGGCAAAATACCAAGGAACATGGAGACAAAAAAAGCCTCAAAGTTTGGCGGGATCTTGGCTATGCCGAAATGTTTTGGATTAATTATCAAGGAGAAACATAAAAATGGCTTACGGTGATTTTAGTTTTGAAGCGGTAATGCAGAAATTTAATTTGTATCAAAAATCTATTTCTTTATTTGCACAATCCGAGTCTGCAACTATTAGTGAATGGTTGCAAAAGTCTTTAACATATGGCAAAAAATTAGCGCTATCTTCAGGCAACGAAAAAGCACGTTCAGAGTTTATTATTGCGCCGATCATGATTGAGATCGAGCAGCTTTTTGGCAATCAATTTGCAATTTATTCTGGCAAAAATTTAGATGCTGACAAAGAAAATGGTCTGTCAGGTGAATGCGATTTTATCATTAGTAGAGGTGAACAAACTTTTACAATTCAGTCGCCAATCTTGGCAATTGTGGAGGCAAAAAAAGCTGATATAGAGCTTGGATTAGGTCAATGTGTGGCGCAAATGGTCGGTGCAAATATTATTAATGAGCGACAAGAGGAAGGTGGTGTTATCTATGGATGTGTCACTACGGGAGAAGATTGGCAGTTTATGAAGTTAGAGGATCGGATTGTTTATATTGATAGCGATCGCTATTACATCAACCAAGTCGAAAAAATTGTGGGCTGTCTTCAGTCAATTTTAAATTTATCTTTGAATAATTAAGAAAAAATAATGAGTGCTATTAATTTGGTTTATTTGTATTTGCTATCGCCTTTGCATACAGGCAGCACAACTCAAGAAGGGAATTTACTCGGTATTGCTCGTGAGTCGCATACTAATTTGCCCTATGTGCCTTCTAGCACAATTCGCGGTAGATTGCGAGCTAGTGAACAGGATCAAGCTAAGAAATTTGCTCTATTTGGTAATGATCTGGATAATGGAGAAACTTTAACACAAGGTTCGATTTGGGTTGGTGATGGCTCCATTTTGTGGCTGCCCGTACCTTCGCTTAGTCATGGTGTGGTATGGGTAAGCTCTCCTACTCTCTTGCGGCGTTGGCTTCGGTTTTCTGGCAATCCTGATGGTTTAGCAGTACCCGATCCCTATCAAACTAGCTTGCCTACTAATGCACCCGTCTATTTAAAAGATGCGATCTTACCTGCTACTAGCTTAATCAAGTGGACAGATTGGGATAAGTTTACATCTAAGCATCCAGAGTCTGAAGGAATGCAAAATGTCTTGGTATTGACTGATCAGCATTGCGAGACATTAATCCAGATGAGTCTATGGCGACAAGTAAAAATCAAGCTAGATGAACATAAAACTGTTAATGGTGGTTTTCGCTATGAGGAGGCTATTCCACCTGACACTTTGATGTATTTCCCTTGGGGAGTCACATCTCAGGCTAATGGTAGCAGTGCAAAAGCTTTAACTGATTTTCAGTCTTTATTAGCTAAAGATTCGATTTTGCAGATTGGTGGTCAAGAAAGTTTGGGTCGTGGTTTTGTACAGTTGTTTAGTTAGGAGAAAAGGTTATGTCATTCGATCCGCGTACATTAGGAAAGTCTGTGTATGAGGCTCTTACAAATTTGAAACAAGAGGCTAGTAACGATTCTATTCTTAAAAAGCAAAAGAGTATGGCTCAAGAGATTTATACTTATCTGTCAACTTGGGGTCTGATGCGTTTGAAGGCCGAGGAAAAGGCACTCGGAACTGATGGTCGAGAGCTGTCAGTTAAGGCTTTCTTCCAATGTTTAGAAAGTATTTCGGGAAAACAGAATTTGGCAAATGATCGAGGTTTGGAGACCTTAAAGAGTCTCAGTGTTGATGAATATCTGGGCTTGACTGGTTTAGGTTTGGCGATCGCTCAAGAATTTAGCTTTTGGACTACGGCTGTTTACCATGATGTATCGGGAGATGATTAGTTATGCCTGTATCTGTTCCCATTAAGTCGATTGATTTACGTCAAGGGAGTGCGATCGCTCTTCATTCGTTAACTTGGCAAGATTGCGAAAATATTCTTGAGGATTTAGGAGAAGATCGCCATACGCGCATTGCATTTTATCAAGGTACTTTAGAAATTATGTCTCCATTATCAAGGCATGAGCGCCCCCATCGTACTGTGGGTTATATTGTGACGGCTATTTTAGATGCACAGGGGCGAGATTGGGAAGATTTTGGCTCGACAACTTTTTATCGAAAAGGAAGTGCTGGTGTTGAGCCTGATACTTGTTTTTACATTGCGAATGCGGCTTTAGTGCGTGATTGTCAGGAACGGATTGATGTGGATATTTATCCGCCGCCTGATTTGGCGATCGAATCGGATGTCACTTCTAAGACTTTTCTCTCGGCTTATGAGGCGATCGCTGTGCCTGAGATTTGGATATATCGCGATGATAGTTTAAAGATCTTTTTGCTGAGTGATGGACAATATCTTGAGTCTGAGAATAGTTTGTTGTTTCCAGATTTGGATATCAAGACACTGATTCCGCAGCTTGTGAGTCGGGCGATTGTAATTGGTGCTAGTTCAATGTTGAGAGAGTTTCGGAAATCTCTTTAGGATATTTTTAAAGAGAGTTAGTTTTAATTTTTTAGGAGAATCTAGCAATGTCATTTACAAGACCAAATCCACCTCAAAGACCGTCAGCAAATACTAACCCTGTTAGCCAAATTTCAAAACCACAAAAAAAGGTGATTCCAGATCCTGTTAAGTCTGGTGGCAATCATAGCGGTGGTGGTAATCGTGGGCAAAATAACAATAATGGTGGTGGTTTTGGTGGTAATGATCAGGAACCTTCACCTTGGTTATTGGGGTTGCCGCCTGAAAAAATTGCTCCTTCGGCAAGTTTTGTGGAATATTTGCGCTGGATGCGTGAGCTTAATCGTCATCCTGATAGAAATGGAAAAGATTCTACTGACCCAAATACAAAAGTACAGATTTTGCAATTGTCAGAAGATAAAGCGGATTATTCTAAACGCCTAGCGCAACTGACGGAACGAACTAAGAAAATTGCGGGAGAGGGCAACTATTTTCAGGTGCAATGTCCTTGGCGGATTCGTGTGGGTAGTCATCGGGGACCTGAGAGTATTTTATTACCTGCTTTTGATGCTTTGGGTATGCCGTTTATTCCTGCGAGTACACTACGCGGTGTGGCGAGGGCGGAGGCTTTGCGACAATTGGGTGATGAGAAAAAAGTGGAAAAATATTTTGGTGGTTTGGATGCGGATGATCGCGATCGCATGGGCAAAATTGTTTTTTTAGATGCTTATCCTGTGCCTAGTCGTGATGATAAGTCGGGTGGCTTGGCGGTGGATATGGCGAATAATATTTGGTCTTGGGATGGTGATCGGTTGAATTATGCGCCTAATCCCAATCCTTTTTTATCTTTACAAGAGCCTATCTTTTTAATTGGGATTAAAGCTGCAAGTACCGTCAAGGAGGATGCTAGGAAAGAATTGATTGGTAAGGTGATGGGCTGGCTGACGGATGGTTTAAAAAATGGGGCTGGATCTCAGGTCAATTCAGGTTATGGGGCTTTGCTGAGGGCTGGTGAAAGCGATCGCTCTAGGCGTGAATTTCTGAGGGTTGAGTTTGGTTTGGAAGGGCAATTAATTCACGGTCGCCAAAAGTTCACCCAATGGCAATGGAACGATCGCCGCAATGAATATCAAATGCGGGGACAGGCGGAAGCAGAAGTGCGTCCGATCGCTTTTAAGTCGATGTTGCGCTATTGGTTTCGGGCTTTTGCTTTGGGAATAATTCCTGCCGTTCAAGTTAGAGAGTGGGAAAAAAAGTTATTTGGGTCTTTGGAGGTTCAGGGTAGCGGCTGGGTACAGGTGCGGATTTTGGAAGGGGAAGTGGTGCAAAAGGAACCTCGTCCTAATGCTCAGGGTAAGGATGATAAATGTGGAGAACAGGCTGGAATTTTGACTCTATCGCATTCGATGGAACCCAATGCTCAAAAACCTCAATCCGTGGAAAAGTTGTTTAGGAGTCTGACTTGGTTAATGTTTAATCTGGGTGGAATTGGACAAGGGGCTAGAAGACCTTGCTATTCTCGTAAAACTCGCGATCGCGCTCCTTGGTATCGCGGTTCTACGTTTTTTATTGACAGCAAAGATGCGTTTTGGGAATCTCCTGATGAGTTGAAGGAGTTACAGAAGCTGTATCAATTAAGAATTAAGGATTTTACAGATGCTTTGAGGGATTTAAATCAAGGTGGGCGAAATTCACCTGATGTACCTGTGGCGATTAGTGGCGATCGCTGGCGTGAGGCAGTGGATGCTAATTGTCGAATTGTCCTGTGTGGTGGTAAGGAGGATTATGGTAAGCCCTATGCTTTAGCGGTTTTGCATAGTCAAGAGTTAAAGGTTAGTGATCGCCGAGGCGAGAAAACCTATGATGGCAATCTCTGCGGTGTGGTTGGTAGGGAGGTAAAGCCTTCGCCTGTATGGATTGCGGATTTGGGTGATTATCAGGTGGTGACGGTGTTTGGTGCTACACAAGAGCCGCGTAAGGGTTTTGTAAAGAAGTTGATGAATGGAGGTGCAATTCAGGTTTTTCCGATCGCTTAATGCAAACCCTAAAATTAGACTTTATTAGGAGGTAAAGTTATGACTTTTACTGTTGTTAAAGAAGATGTTGGAGAAATATCGGATGGAGTCCAGAAGATGAATCTGGCAGAGTTTTTGGCAAGTCCTGAATCAGATCAGAATTACGAATTTATCGATGGTCAAGCGGTGAAAAAGATGTCTCCCAAAAGATTTCATGCTTCTCTACAAGCTGAATTGTTAATTTTTTTGCGAACCTTGTTTGAGGGTAAGGGTTTTGTTTATCCTGAATGGGGAATTGTGTTAACGCGCAATGGTCAGGATTGGTGTCCTGTGCCTGATTTGACTTATATCTCGCTGGGGCGATTGCCGTCTGGGGTGGGGAATGAGATGTGTCCTGTGGCTCCTGAGTTAGTGATTGAGATTATGTCAGAAGGGCAGACTTTTAAAGAATTTGTGGCGAAGGCTGGGGATTATCTGAAGGCGGGAGTGTTGAGGGTTTGGGTAATTGATGTGATGTATAGAACTTTGACGGTGTTTTATGCCGATCGCGCTCCTGAGACTTATCGGGGCGATCGCCTAATTACGGATGAGTTGTTTCCCGATTTGAGTGTGAGTTCAGAGCAGTTTTTTGTAAAAGCAGGAATTTAAGAGGTATTAAGAGATGGCTAGTATTGTTTTGTCTTTTGTGGGTCAGCAAGATCCTTTTGGGAGTAAGACGGGTGAGGGGTCGATTGTGACTTTGATCAGGGCTTTGGTCAGTCAGGAAACTGTGATTAAGAAGGTTGTCTTGATTTATACGGAGGGGACGGCAACGGGTGCTAGGGAAACTAAGGAATGGTTGATGTCGGAGTTGGGAATTGATGGTGGTGATGTGGAGTTGGTTCCTGCGAGTTGGGAGTTGTCGAATGATCCGACGGATTTGCTGAAGGCGGCGCAGGAGGCAAGGCGGGGTTTGGATTTGGCGAGTGTGAATATGGAGAAGGGCGATCGCATTGAGTTTAATGCGTCGTCGGGGACTCCTGCGATGAAATCGGCGTTTAGTTTGTTACAGGCGGCGGGCTATGTGACGAATGGTCAGGTATGGCAGGTGCGGAATCCCAATGAGATGCGGGAGGGACAAATGCGGGTATTTGAGACGGATGTGAGTGTGTTGCGTCAGGAGTTTGATCTAAAACTAGTGAAGGGTCAGATTGAGGGTTTTAACTATGGTTCGGCGTTGGCGAATTTGGAGGGTAGTGGATTAGCGGAGCGATCGCCTGTGTTGGTCAATTTGTTGAAAGCGGGGATTGCTTGGCATCAAGGACAGTTTGATCAGTTCTATCGTTTAGCTAAGAGCTATTTGAGCGATGCTGAGAAGAGGCAGGGTGAAACTTGGTGGTGGATGGCTTACGAACAGGCTTATACGGCTTTGGTGCGCTTGGAGCAAGAGAATACGAGTGAGGCGATGCAGCATAGTTTTCGAGCGGTGGAGGGGGCGCTTTGGGAATGGGTGATGGTGACTTTCCCTGATGATGTGGTGGCGCGGCAGGATCGCTATCCGTTGCTGAAGCCAAGTATATTACGGCGTTATCCTGTATTGCAGTATCGCTATGATGAGCAGTTACAGAAGAGTCATGAAGTGGAGGTGAGAGGGTATATTTTTCGAGAGTTGTTAGAGGCGCATATTCCTAGTACGGCGGTGAGTTTGGATTTTCGTGTGTATTGGGATAGTGCGCGGGTGATGCGAAATGTGATTGCTCACAAGTTGGGTGGTATTTCGGAGCGAAATGTGTTGGCGGCTTGGGGTGAGGATATTCGTTCTAGACGTGATTTGGAGCGGCGATTGTTGGGATGTCTAAATGCGATCGCGCTTAAGAATTTTGGTTCTTTGGCAGTGGCGAGTTTATTTACGAGGATTCATCAAAGGGCGTTAGATGAAATTTCTCGTTATCAACCTTAGCTGGGTAGTTCACCGTAGCGATCGCGGTATTTTTGGAGTAGGGCTTCGGCTTGGTTGGCGCGATCGCGTTCTTGCTCTAGTAGTTCATTGACCTCGATGTATGTGTGAAATTTTGTGCCGTCGGGTTTGTAGAGTTGGAGGCGACCTGAGTTGGTGTCGAGACGGATACCGAGGCGGGGGCTTGTCCAATTGTCGGGTTGGGGGATTGGTTCTAGTCCTTCGGTGGTGCGTATCCACACTTCGAGGAGGTTGGTGTCGGGGTCGTAGAGGTAATATTCTTCGACTTTGTGGCGATCGAAGAAGAGAAGTTTTTTGCTCATTTCGATACGGCTGTTGCTGGGGGAGAGAATCTCGAAGACGACTTGGGGGGCGATGTTGTCTTCTTCCCATTGTTTGTAGGAGCCGCGATCGCCTTTGGGACGACCGAAAACCACCATGACATCGGGGGCGGTGACGGTTTGGGGTTGTCCTTGGATGGGATACCAGAGGAGGTCGCCTGCAATAAAGACTTGTGGATCGTTGATGTAGAGGAGGTCTAAGCCTTTTTTGATTTCGACAATGAGTTCAAATTGTTTGGTGTTGTCTGCCATTGGTTTGCCATCGCTGTCGGGATAGACGATTTCAGGTTTGCTGGTTTGACTGACCATGGGTGGTTGTCTCCTGAATTTGGTTTCTGTTTGTTTGATTATATCTTGTGAGGTTGGTTATGTATTTTTTGACAGCAAAGGTGGCTAGGGTAAGGAATTTGTCGGTGTCTGTGGCGAACGGGGTGATTAGTTTGGTGATTTTGTTGATTGCACCGATGGGTTTGTTTGCGGTGATTGTGAATACTTTGTTGATTGTAGTGGCGACCTATGGAACTCTGACGGTGAGCGATCGCATTTTGGTCTATTTGTTGCAGGATGATCGGCGGGATAGTTTGGGTGCGGCGCGGGATAGTAGTGAGTTAAGAAGGAGGGATTGATGCAGAGTTTGTATGTGTCGATGCAGGGTTGTTATGTGGGTTTGTCGCAGGAGCTTTTGGTGGTAAAACAGGGGCAGACTGTGCTTCAGGAGGTGCAGTTGCCTTTGTTGGAGTTGGTGCTAATTTTTGGGAAGTCGCAGGTGACGACTCAGGCGATTAGGGAATGTTTGCGGCGGGATATTCCGATCGCTTATTTGTCGAGGATGGGCTATTGCTATGGGCGGGTGATGGCGATCGGGCGTGGCTATCGCCAGTTGGGGCGCTATCAGCAGCAGTTGTCTTTGATGGAACGGTTGTTGATGGCGCGGCAGATTGTGCGGGCGAAGATTCTCAATGGGCGGGTGTTGTTGATGCGGCAGGTGCGGAATCGGGAGGTGGAGGGTTTGAATAAAATTGTGCGGAATTTGGATTATTTGGCGGATCGGGTTTTGGTGATGGATAGTGTGGAGGCTCTGTTGGGGGTGGAGGGTGCGGCGGCGGCTAGTTATTTTGAGGGGTTTGGGTTGTGTTTGGGCGATCGCTATGGTCAAGATTTTAGGTTTGGGGGGCGGGTGAAGCGTCCGCCGAGTAATCCTGTGAATGCGTTGTTGAGTTTTGGGTATATGGTGTTGTGGAATCATTTGCTGTCGTTGATTGAACTTCAGGGGCTTGATCCTTATTTTGCGTTTTTACATCAGGATTCGGATCGGCATCCTGCTTTGGCTTCGGATGCGATCGAGGAGTTTCGTGCGCCGATTGTGGATAGTTTGGTGTTGTATTTGATTAATAATGGAATGATGAGTAGGGTGGGTGATTTTGAGTTTCGGGATGGTGGGTGTTTTTTGAATGAGTCGGGTCGGCGGAAGTTTTTACGGGCTTTTCTGATGCGGATGGAGGAGAGGGTGCGGAATGATGCGGGTGAGGATGTGCCGCGTTGGGATCTGTTGATGGGTCAGGTGCGGAAGTTTAAGGGTTATGTGTATGATCCGAGTGGTGGTTATAAGCCTTATTTGATTAGATGATGTTGTATGTGGTGATTTATGATGTTTCTGATGATAAGCGGCGGAAACGGGTGTTTAATCTGTTGGAGGGTTATGGTCGGAGGGTTCAGTTTAGTGCGTTTGAGTGTTTGCTTAATGATCGCAAGTTTGAGGAGTTGAGAGTGCGGTTAGCAAAGGTGGTGAAAATGAGTGATGATAGTGTGCGTTTCTATCCGATTTCAAGGCATACTTTGGGTCAGGTAGTGATCTGGGGTGAGCCGCCTTTGTCTCAGCCGCCTAGTTCTGTAATCGTTTGAGCCGTTTTGTATCTTTGATTGGCGATGGCTTTTTGATTTCATGTGAATTTCTATGGTTTCGTTTTATCCTTCGATGCTAGATGTAGAGATGTTTTCAAGCTTTTTTGCTGTCTGTTTTTTTGTTGTTTCTAATCTGTTTGGCTCAGTGTTCGCAAACCTTCGCTGGAATCAAGGCGCTGCAATGATGTTATGATGGGTACTCCCCTACTCGCTAGGGGACGCGATCGATTGGAAACCTTGCGTAGCAGCTCTAAGCTGCAACAGCTTAAATCCCCTACTCGCTAGGGGACGCGATCGATTGGAAACGTGCAAGAGCAAAAGATTCTGTCTGTATGCAGCAATGGTATGAATCCCCTACTCGCTAGGGGACGCGATCGATTGGAAACGCCTCAATTATCAGTTTCATTGTCGACTGTGCATCTTCCCCTACTCGCTAGGGGACGCGATCGATTGGAAACGTAGCTGTGGGGATGTATTCCTTCTTGTCAGTACCTCCCCTACTCGCTAGGGGACGCGATCGATTGGAAACAAAACCTAATACGGTAAACATAAACTTAATCCAAATATCCCCTACTCGCTAGGGGACGCGATCGATTGGAAACACCAGCAGTCGCCTGTCTGGTATCAAAGTGTTTGATAGTGGCATCCCCTACTCGCTAGGGGACGCGATCGATTGGAAACAGTACCACCAACACCTTGTACAGCCGTAGCTACCTTGAGTTCCCCTACTCGCTAGGGGACGCGATCGATTGGAAACTCTGAAGATTGGATGGTCTTTCGTCATTGGGAACCAAGTCCCCTACTCGCTAGGGGACGCGATCGATTGGAAACAGTCTTTCGTTCCACGCGCTGTATCTCATCACACTTGTCCCCTACTCGCTAGGGGACGCGATCGATTGGAAACCCTCAGTTGCTTGGCAATACATGGAAGTAATGCCACTTCCCCTACTCGCTAGGGGACGCGATCGATTGGAAACGTTAAAGTAACACGTGCCATGATAAGTAATCTCCATCCCCTACTCGCTAGGGGACGCGATCGATTGGAAACGCTGCAACATGGATACGCTCATTCAAACGTATTTATCCCCTACTCGCTAGGGGACGCGATCGATTGGAAACAGAGTGATTATGTTGCTTCAGGTTACGAGGGTGTAATCCTCCCCTACTCGCTAGGGGACGCGATCGATTGGAAACTTAAAGAAAGAAGATTTTCTAGGAAGCTAACAGCGTCTCCCCTACTCGCTAGGGGACGCGATCGATTGGAAACCTGGCAAGCATAGGCGTGTACTGATTCGCTTCATAGCTCCCCTACTCGCTAGGGGACGCGATCGATTGGAAACAGATTTTAGCAAGTTTGAAAAAGTGGATCGGTTTTAGGTCCCCTACTCGCTAGGGGACGCGATCGATTGGAAACAAATTAAGATATCAAACATAGATCAACTCCTCCTTTTTCCCCTACTCGCTAGGGGACGCGATCGATTGGAAACTCTTCTACCTCCCCCATCTCTTTAATACATTTCTCTATCCCCTACTCGCTAGGGGACGCGATCGATTGGAAACGTCGAATAGCGATTATCGCCAGATTGGAGGCGATTTTCCCCTACTCGCTAGGGGACGCGATCGATTGGAAACTCGATCCTTGCCTAACTTCTCATGATGGCGCTTAGTTTCCCCTACTCGCTAGGGGACGCGATCGATTGGAAACTGGTCAGCGTAGTAGTGTTGGCGACAGGTTTGGTGATCCCCTACTCGCTAGGGGACGCGATCGATTGGAAACCTTAATGCTTCGTGAATATTGGCAAAATTTTCAACATCCCCTACTCGCTAGGGGACGCGATCGATTGGAAACAAATTTCTCTCACCAACTCAGGCACAAAAGGCGATAGTCCCCTACTCGCTAGGGGACGCGATCGATTGGAAACTTAAATTTAGTGCGATAAGTTTCAATTACTTCAGGAAAATCCCCTACTCGCTAGGGGACGCGATCGATTGGAAACTAATAGCCTCAAGTTCTTCTACAGTGCGATCCTTGTAGTTCCCCTACTCGCTAGGGGACGCGATCGATTGGAAACATTCCGCTTTTTTTCTAAGATATTAAGCATACATCAATCCCCTACTCGCTAGGGGACGCGATCGATTGGAAACCCATTTAGGTTCCTGTGGTACATCTTTCATAGATATTCCCCTACTCGCTAGGGGACGCGATCGATTGGAAACATCGCACTCCACACGACAATCTAGAACTGTCTTGATCCCCTACTCGCTAGGGGACGCGATCGATTGGAAACTACGGTTGTCTCTATCTCTCTCTAGCGCTTAAGTTTTCCCCTACTCGCTAGGGGACGCGATCGATTGGAAACTTAAACTATGTAATAAAACTCACTTTCTAGACTGAGTTTCCCCTACTCGCTAGGGGACGCGATCGATTGGAAACAAATATTTATATCCATTTAATTAAAAGAAACAAAAGAATCCCCTACTCGCTAGGGGACGCGATCGATTGGAAACCAGATAATCGTGTTAAATCACTGAAGATCAAAAGAGTCCCCTAGCGAGTAGGGGACGCGATCGATTGGAAACTAGTCCTTTGTTTGTGTTTCAGTCATTTGTTTGTTTTCCCCTACTCGCTAGGGGACGCGATCGATTGGAAACAAAGATAAACTTTCTTTAACTCAGTCGGTAAGCAATCAATCCCCTACTCGCTAGGGGACGCGATCGATTGGAAACTGTATGTACTTGGTAGGCGCGACTGGCTAACTAATGATTCCCCTACTCGCTAGGGGACGCGATCGATTGGAAACTTCAGAAGGTAGAGATATTTATGAGCCGCTTTCGTTCTCCTACTCGCTAGGGGACGAGATCGATTGGAAACTCTCCTGTCTCCTCGTTGTATACCGTGTTATTGTTTTGTAATCCCCTACTCGCTAGGGGACGCGATCGATTGGAAACTGCTGATGGTTCTATTGAATCACTCAAGCAATGGCTTCCCCTACTCGCTAGGGGACGCGATCAATTGGAAACTCAGCGCTTGTAATACTGATTAGAGCGCTATAACAAATCCCCTACTCGCTAGGGGACGCGATCAATTGGAAACTCAAATTTCTTGGTGAAACACAACAAGCCCAGTCAATCTCCCCTACTCGCTAGGGGACGCGATCAATTGGAAACAAACATGAGATATGGGATTGAGTAACCATGTGTGATTGTTCCCCTACTCGCTAGGGGACGCGATCAATTGGAAACAGAGTAGTGAACCAAAGACACGACCTTCTAGCTCTAGCCTCCCCTACTCGCTAGGGGACGCGATCAATTGGAAACGCCTTGAAGTCGATAGCTACCTGTTTATCTGTGGCGGTTCCCCTACTCGCTAGGGGACGCGATCAATTGGAAACGTGAAGTTGATATTATTTTACTCAATCCTAGTATTTCCCCTACTCGCTAGGGGACGCGATCAATTGGAAACATTAATACATCTGATGATGTATTTAATGCTTTGATTCCCCTACTCGCTAGGGGACGCGATCAATTGGAAACGTTAAATAGCACTACTATAGTGAGC
>JADBWH010000018.1 GCA_020404105.1 Pseudanabaena sp. M53BS1SP1A06MG
AGCATTGAAGTAGAGTTTAGCCTTGAGAGCAAAGTGATTGAGTTTAGTATTGATACGAAGGCGCTCTAACTTAACAAAAGAAAAAAAGCACGCAAAGATGTGATTTTTCTGAGTATGAGCAATCCCAGTGGGAGACTTAGCGAGAGCTAGATTAGATTTCAAAGACTTGTGAAATTCTTCAACTTTCCATCGTTTTTGATAGATTGTGTTGATGTCAGTTGCGCTTATGTCGAGATTACTGCAAGCTAAATACAAAATCCCTGTAGATTGATTTTTGTTTTTAAAAACTTGCTTGGTGATCGAGACAGGAAAATCAAGTCCCTTTAAAAACACCTTGCAACAGGAACCTGGGTTTAACTCAATTGACTCAAGATTAACGAAATGTCCCAGACCTTTATCGTCTGGAGATAATGCAACCAAACGATTGCCTTTAAGAGCAATGATGAAGTCTTTTTTGACTCAGAGATTAATGTATTGCATATTTTCTTTGCTACTGAACCAACTATGAACTATGAAGCCATCTCCAGCCAGTCCGATCAATATGGTCAACTCTACATTGTCGATTTCCCCATCACCCGCAACCAAAACACCGCCAACGTCCGTACCACTTGGATCATTCGTCCCGATTAAGATTTTCCCCGTCTCGTTAGTTGTTATATCTTGATGTAAAGCCAATGCTCACCCTAACCAAACTCAATCTATTCGATAATGCCAATCAACTCCTCAAACTCCATTACAAACCTATGCCAAACTCCATATCAAACAACATTCATCAATACGGCTCAGGAGACAATATCGCAGATGATAAAGTCATCGGCGACAAAATTGGAACACAATTTAATAACAATCTCCAAGGCGCGAACATTGCTAATTTTGCCAACGAAGGCAAAGACAGCGCTACTCAACAAGCCTCAAACTTCACCCAAACAAGTGGCGCAAACGTAGCAGAACTTCTGCAAATCATCAACACCCCCCGCCAAACCGCCACCCAATTTCCACCAGACATCCGCGAAGACATCACCATCGATATTGATGACGTAGAGACCGAAATTCAAAAGCCAGAAAAAGAACGCAGTCTTCCCTAACTCAAAAAACGCCTACTTGCATTACTCACAGCAGTCGCTGTCATCGCTACACCGATCGCAGGCATCACAGACTTCACCAACAATGTCCTTGAAATTGGCAACAAATTAAATATTGGGCTAAAACTACCCTTCGCTTTATAAACACGCAGGAGGATCTCTAAAAATGCCATCTCCTTTTCCGGGAATGAATCCCTACTTAGAAAATCCCGAACTATGGTCAGCCGTTCATAGCCGACTGATTGTAGCGATCGCCGATGCCCTCGCGGATACCCTCTCTCAGGAATATCGCATAGAAATTGAAAAACGCACCTATTGGAGCGATGAGGCAGGAGATGATCTGCTAATTGGTATTCCCGACGTAGCTTTGTTGAGTCGCGTTGATCGCAATAGCGAAACCAATCAAGCGAACGCTGTAGCTGAAAAAACGGCAATGCAACCAACCCGTATCTTGCTGCCAATACCAGAAGAAATTAACGAAAGATACCTAGAAATTAGGGAAGTTAAAACAGGTAAAGTCATCACCGTGATCGAAATTCTGTCACCTAAAAACAAAAGAACAGGTAAAGGAAGAGAAGCATACTTACGCAAGCGGAGAAGATTTTTAGCAACCCAAACCCATCTGATTGAAATTGACCTCTTGAGAAGCAATTCATCATTTCTGCAAGGACAACTTCCATTATCTGACTATCACATTCTGATCAGTCGTAGCCATGAACGACCTAACGCTGATCTATACGCTTTTTTCGATCCGCGATCGCATTCCCAATTTTCCGATTCCATTACGTCAAGGCGAACTAGAACCAATACTTGATTTACAAGCCTTAGTTCATCAAATTTATCAGCGTGGACGCTATGACCTCGCAATTGATTATTCCCAATTACCACAACCACCATTAAGTATGGAAGATGAAGCTTGGGTAAGAAGTTTGATTGAGAAAAGCTAAGTACTTGCTACTTTCCTGAGAAACTCTCCTACTAGATATAAAGAACCACAGAGAATAACGACATCATTTTGTTGATCCTCAAAAGCGGCTGCTAGTCCTACAGTTAAATTTGCATAAGGGTGTGGTTTAACCTTAACCAGAGAAGATGCAATTTGAGTTAAATCCTGCGGTGAAGTAGTCGCAGGGCTAGGCACAGGCACAGGAAAAAGTAAATCGTCAGGAGCTAAAAGGACTTTGAGAATTCCTACTTGATCCTTCGTATTCAGAATACCGATAACCCAGCGTTTACGCTGATTGGGAAAAGCCTCATCGACAAATTGCCGTAGATATTCCGCCGCCGCCACATTATGCGCTCCATCAATTAGGATTTTATGGGACTTACCATCGAGATTAAATTCGATCCATTGCAATCGCCCTGACCATTGTGTATTTGCCAAGCCTGTACGCATCGCCGCATCACTAATCTCCCAACCCTGATTTCGCAACGATTGAATTGTGGCGATCGCCACTGCGGAGTTGATTAACTGATGCTTTCCCAATAAAGGCAAAGGATACTCAAAGCCTTGATAGATTGCCCCTGTCGCTGTAGGCTGAGCCGCACTTATCCAAGTTACGGGTGCATCACATTCTATTACCTTTGCTTGCAAAACCGCGATCGCCTCAGCATGATTCTCGGCAATGACCACAGGACATTTATATTTAATGATTCCTACTTTTTCGGAAGCGATCGCACCTAAGGTATTTCCCAGTTGCTGACAATGATCAAGCCCAATGGAAGTAATGACAGAAACTAAAGGGCGATCGCAGACATTGGTGGCATCTAATCTCCCGCCTAATCCTGTCTCTAGGATCGCAATATCGACTTTTTGGGCAGCGAAGTACCACCACATCGCCGCTGTAATCACTTCAAACTGCGTGGGTGGAAATTCAGGATTAATCGCTGCTGCCACTTGTTGCAGAGCTTCTAGCAAATCCTGATCACGAATCCATTCACCGTTAATCGTAATTCTTTCACGCCAATCAATTAGATGTGGTGAAGTATAACGCCCAATGCAATAACCCGCAGCTTGCAAAATTGACAGCAAAAAAGCACAAACAGAACCTTTGCCATTTGTGCCTGCGACATGAATCACGGGAATTTGTTGATGGGGATTTCCTAAAGCATCGAGCAGTTGTTGAATGCGTTCTAAACCGAGATGAATACCAAACTTATCAAAACTGTCAAGATATGTTTCGGGAGATGAATTAATTAGCTTTGGAGACATGAACTTCTAAGGCGTAGATTTTGCCTTGGGCATCGACTTCGGCAATATGCCTTCCCTGCATCGCGAATAGTTCACCACTATCACGCTTACCTGCGATCGCCCAAATAGCTTCTAATCCATTTTCCGTCCTTCTGGTCGTCCACACACGCTGCATTCCTGAATAATTTTGGAAGAACTGGCGATATAAATTGGCGATCGCATCTTTGCCAACGACCTTACACGCCCCCGCAGGTTGTACTTCCGCTTCATCGGCAAACAATTCTACCAATTCATAAAATGCTTGTTCATCATCATTGGCTCGATCAGAAAGCTCAAAATATCGATCTAAAACAGTCATATTTCCTTACCTCGCAGCTTTTCAAACTAGAAACTCTTTAATACTTCATTTAAATATGAGCTTTAAAGATTTTGCGTCGCTTTGCTATCTAGTCTTGCTTTATTGTAAACATATGTTAAGCCATTTTTTTCAAAATTAACTTCACCCTATGGGGCGGAATTGACATACTACATAGGGGTGATATCGCAAAATAAAAATGGTGTCACTTCGCGCCACCATTTTTATTTGGGGATTAAGTTGGATAACAACTAGCTGAAAAAATTGAGAGAACTGATACTGAGAACCAGAAAAACAATTATGACTAAAAGGGTTTTTTGTAATCTCGTCATCACGGGCTTAATTTCATAAGTCACCAGTAAACGATCCTTGGCTAAATCCGCTTCAGGCTTTTCCCATGTCTGCCCATCGTACCAACCCGATTCTTCATAGAAAATCTTAGGACTATCAAGGCGATGCTTTACATGGCTCCAGCCTGATAGCAACAGCAGCACTGGCAAAATTAGTCCCACTGCACCGCCAATACCGGCCACACATATAAATTGCCATAAATGGCGACTAGGTGACTCAATGCTCATGGCTACTGGCGAAAAAAGAATCGCAAATCCTAGCCACATCAGTACTAATACTCGTAGGTATTGCGATCGCGCTAGTTTTGCCCAACGATAAAAGAAAGCTTCCTTCAGTTCGATATATTCATTTAATGGTTGTTGCTCTTTAGGAACTGGACAGGTCATGGTACAGGCAATAGATGGTTAGTATTTTGCCAGTTTATCAATAAGCGACCTAGAAGTGTTGCCTTAACTATATGATATCTGAGCAAAGACAACTTGCGATCACCTTGACTTGTCAAAAGACCTCTTGCAGAACTAAGACCAAAGTAGAGAAATAGAGGATTTAGCAGCAGGAAGCCCAACTTCAAAGTTATAAATAGCAGCAATCAAATTACAACGCAAGCCAAAGCGACGACGACAGTTACGATAAGGCTAAGAAAGAATTTTAAA
>JADBWH010000019.1 GCA_020404105.1 Pseudanabaena sp. M53BS1SP1A06MG
CTGCTGATTTTTCTGAGGGTAAAGCGCTGATTCCATCAGTTTTGGCAACTCCTATCTGGTCTTTGATTTCAACCAATAACGAGAGCATCAACTCTGCCCATGGCTGTTGGTAACGTTCAACGATAAACGTCAATTCCCGTAAATGATGTGCATTGCACAAAGCATGTTTACAATCATATTGGGCATAACTAGATAAACCATCATGGACACTGATACCGTCAAAGTTGGGCAGAATATCCATCGCATCCATGAAGCGGTCGCTCAGTTTGCTTAAAGACTTAACAGAAAGTTTAAACATCATGGACACCGTTATCGCCCTATTCATCATTAGCATTTACTGGCTGCTGATTCTTTTGCCGCCCGTAGCTGTGTGGCTCTATGTATTGCGGCCATCCTCTAGGCGATCGGCATGGCTTCAGACCGCACTTGCATTGATCGGTCCCTTCATAGTCGTCTTTGTCTTGGGCGTTCTGGTGTGGCTCCCAGCCTATTCAGGTCGATGCGGTGGCTGGCTGGGCGAGACTAGCCCATGTGGTTTCAGGCAATATGCGATTGAAACTATGTACTGGGCTGCAATTAGCATGGCTATACCTGCGCTTATGGGGATGCTACTTGGTGTCGTTGTCCTGATCGTTGGCTTGATCAGGCGCAAGAAGTCCCGATGAAGCCGCTACGGTAGGTTCGCTTACTCACCCACCTTCGCTACCGCCAATCTTGCCAAGTTGCCGACCGTTCGTTCCGTTGCGATCGCTGCGTTTGTTTCGTTACGCCGTTCGCCAGTCCTGATATCAAAGGTTACTTGCGATCGCTACATTAAAATTTAAGCCTGAGTAGTTACTGTTGAAGATGATTCATACACAGCTACTTAATTCAAATAGGACTTACGCATTGGGTAGATGTGGTGCGGGCTTCGCCCGCACCACATCTACCTCAAGCCAAATAAATTCGTTCGGTTTGCGTAAGTCCTATCAAACTTAAACTGGTTACAGAATCAGTTTGAGTTAAGCTCACAAGTTTTCTATCATATCCTGTTTTCAACTAGCCTGACCTTGCATGAATTAGCCAAGACGATAACCAAATCCACGTACAGTGACAATATGTTTAGGGTCGCTAGGATCAATTTCAATTTTTTCGCGTAACCAGCGAATATGCACATCAACAGTTTTGCTATCACCAACAAAGTCCACTCCCCAGACCTTTTCTAGTAATTGTTCCCGTGACCAAACACGACGGGGGTGACTCATAAACAAATCGAGCAGACGAAATTCTTTAGGAGAAAGGTTAATCTCTAAATCATTAATCGTGACTCGACATTCATCGGGATACATGGTGATATCACCAAACTTATACACTGTGGCATTGGTTGCCACAAAATCACGACGACTGCGACGAAGTAAGGCTCGACAACGGGCGACAAGTTCACGCATCCCAAAGGGTTTACTGAGATAGTCATCGGCTCCTACCTCTAAACCCACAATACGATCAGACTCATTTCCCTTGGCACTAATCATCAAAACAGGAACATTGTTACCTTCATGTCGCAAGATCCGACAGAAATCTAAACCATTTATGGAAGGCAACATCACATCTAAAATTACCAAATCTAGTCTCATCGCAGTTTTGGCAATCTGTAAAGCTGTATAGCCATCTTCCGCAAGGAAAACGTTATAACCTTCTTCTCGCAAAGCCAGAGCGATCGCCTCTTGAATAATCGCTTCATCTTCCACTACTAAGATACAACCAACAGTGTTTTTAGAAGCTGAGACAGGCTGTTCTGTTAAGAGCATAAAAAAGTTGTATTAGGCTTGGGATAACCGTATCTAATTTTACATTGATTACTAACTAATTGTGTTTTTCAGTTTTTGATTTTCAGTAGCATCATCTCTAAAAGTCGGAAACTTAATTCACTATCCTAAGAAAAGCTAGGAATCAGAGATTTTGCCAGATTTCTTAGGTTTTGATTGAGTGATCGCGCTATTCGGATGTGAGGTTCATCTGCTTCAATTGGGAGGATTTGAGCCATATTTCCGTGACTAAATTGTTGTATCACTAAATTAGCTGCTTCTAAACCTGTGACGTAGGCTTTTTCCTGTGACCATGAACCATGATTCGTAATAATCCAATCGCCACTCATATACAGGTTCGGGTAACTAGTAATAGGACGCAACAGATGCTGATAACTTCCAGGGGCGAAGTGGGTCACTGCACGAGGCAACCGAATGACACTGCTATCAACAACTTTTGCATTCTTGAATTCTTGCAAACAAGTAGCCAGATATTCTTGAACAATTGTTACGATTTCTTGGTTGTCAAGGGGCAAGAATTGGTTTGCGTGATAAAAATCCACTTCGATTACCGATCCCGTTTCGCCCGTATATTCATCATGGAGAGCATTGAGATCAAAGAATGTCCAGCCAGTAGTTGCATCAAACCCAAAGCAGGCATTTGAAGGACGGGGGATATTAATTTTGCGATCGCACCATAGGCGAACGGCTAAGACATCGATCGCCCCTAAATTCATTAAGTTGCGAAATTCACGACGTTTTTGCAAAGCTGCACTATTTGAGACAATTTTCTGCATTCCTGAAATGCCCACTGAGAAAATCACGGCATCAGTATCAAAGGTTTCGGAATCACAAATTACGCCTGTGACTTTACCTGAATCATCGACACGCAAATCACTAACCCTTTTATTAGTGAGGATTTTGCCACCTAAATTAGTAATGCGATCGCACCAAGGTTTAAAGATTTTTTCGCCCACCGTGCCACGACACCAGACTACATCAAAATCTGCTTGATGCGCCAAGATGAAGTAGTACAACATTCCTAAAGCCGCCGCCGCCGAGCATTGCTCCCCTGGGGCAAATAATCCGACTAATAGCATTGGCTCAAAAGATTCACGATATAACCGCTCCGATACACCATACTGACGAAATAATTCGCGTGCAGTAATCCCGTCGTAGCGTTTCCATGCCTCATCGGAATTGTCAAAGTCCACCACTGCATACATGAGCGGTAATGCTGACAGGCGATCGCTAAGAGGTAATCTCTTAAATTGGGTATAGGCAAAAGTACCAAGAGGCGAAGGCAATCGCGGCAAGTCTTGAAAAATTGGTGACTCCACTTCTAAGCCTGCGGGAGAATATTGTGCTGATCGTGTCCAAGGTGTGAAGGGATCAAGCTCTAGCTCTTTGACTAAAGAAAAAATATTGCGATAGGGATACCAAAAGCCATGAATACCTGCTTCAACTGATCGCCCCCCTGCGGTTTTCCAACCTGCGACTAAGCCCCCTGCTTGCGCTCCTGCTTCTAGTAAGGTCACATCATAGCCCTGCTTAGTCAGTTGATAGGTTGCACCTAAACCAGCCCAACCTGCACCAACAACTGTTACTTTTGGTTTATCTATCATTGTTTTCTGCAATACAAATTTTCTGTAACCAACCTCACGGATTCAGGCTGATAGCAATAAATATTTAAAGTCTCTTACTAATTTTAAAACCATGAGAGTCAGTTCCACAGGTGTGCATAAGTCCGTGAATATCTGCAAGATGGCGAATTTCTTCGGTTTGCCTAGGGCTAGGTTTCCAAGGATCGCTATTGTCATAGCCATAGTAGGTTTCTACACCATCAATCCCCAAGGCGGCAGCAGCAGGAATTAGATCTTCAGGCGATCGCCGATAACGGGCAGGATGGGCAAGTACCGCTAATCCCCCCGCCGAATGAATAGCTTTGATGACACTAATTGCTTGATAGTCTAACCCTGCTGTGGTTTTGCCTTGTAAATAAGGGTGCATTGCCCCATGTTTAGGATCAAAGCCGTAGCCAAGAATATGCACTTCAGTAAAAATCAAACTGGCATTTACTTCAATCCCTGACCAAAGGGTGGGGAGAGTTACTGGCTCATTGACTTGGCTAGCAAAACTATCAAGATATTGTTTGGCAACGTAATAACCACCGATCGCATGGTGATCGGTAATTGCCAAATCGGATAGACGCAAAGCGATCGCCTGCTGGATGAGCTCAACAGCCTGCATCTTGCCATCGGAATGTACCGTGTGTAGATGAAAGTTCAGCCTATGTGGACAACTCATAGCATCGACAGACGCAAAAATTTTTCGCAATTTACCAGCTGCGCTCGACTTTGAGATCAATAGTTGAGTTTGAGTTACCATGACACATCTCTACATAAGCAGATCTTTAACAATTCTTAATTTCTTAATCACAATTTTACCCAAATTAGGGTGGACAGCTTAACTTTTTATTGATACTAATTCTCAGATACAAAGACATTGATACAACGATTTTGTTCGCTTACGCGATGAATAAACTGAACAATAGGCATCTCAATCAATGAAATTCAGTACTGTTGGTTGTTATGACCATAATGAGATTGCACAATCTCATTATGGTCAAGACTTTGTTCAGAATTCTCGTAATAATTAGATAATAATTCGCGAGATTCGACTTTGCCCAAATTTGACTCAATTTCAGCAGTAATTGCGACGCATTCACCACCAGATATATCAATCGCACGCTCAACGACTTTGCCATCTTTCCCGATTAAGTACTCGATTCGTTGATATTGCGACATAATCTATAAGTTTTTCCTAACAATAACAATTGATAATATTCTAGCGTTTATAAATCAAAATGATCAAAAACCTAAAATGTAAGCTAGCGCTTTGAGCAAACTTTTACAGTGATATGACTAGCTGACTAAGGATCTGACTAAGAGATTAAAAATTTGCAGCACTAGATACAAATGGTTTTCGGTAGCCATGCCACGTAATGTAATTACATGGCATGGCTACCCTTATTTAAAGCTGCAAATACTAGCGATCAAGTTCTATGACTTTGTTCGCTGAGATACCATCAATCTCTGTGCCAAAATACCAGAGAGTAGCAGCAGCTTCAGCACGAGTGACAGGCTTTTGAGGTTGTAATAATGTGGTAAATCCAAAGCTACGGCGAATGTTAGAAAGATCCCGCAATTGAGCATCGGCAAAAATCGCACCCAAAGCATTTTCACTAATGAGATCGCTATCTTTAAAGCCCCATGTTTGCCTAATACCATCCCATGTAGCATTAGGCAAAGACTGTCGGAGATCAAGGGGAATTTTCCATTGCACCAATTCTTCGCGCAGGAGGGGATCATTAGGACGAAAGCGTTCGCCTGTAGCAATTAGCCCTGCATTTGCTAAGCCTTGAATGATGGTAAAGTCAGGATGATTATTTGGAATATCCGTAAAACTTGCCGTGTCATTGGGTTGCGCGAGACGAATCTGGCGACTCGGTTGATTTTTATAAAGGCGATTATTCGTTTGCAGTAGCCATCTAGCATATTCCCGTCTTGAGACTAAATGATTCGGCTGGAACTGAAGTCCTGTTTTTGCAGTAATCGTCCCTAATTTATTGAGATCTTTGATCCAAGGTCTTAAGGCAACGGGAGCTTGCTCGATATCACTAAATCCCTCAGTTTGAGGTGGGACATTAGCAAAATTGATGTAAAAAAAAGTTTTGAGAGAATTAGGATTTTTGGTGTTTGAAGAATTAGGTAATGCTTGTAAAGCGATCGCTACCATTTGATTAGACAAACTTTCATTTTTACCAGTTTGTAAGTTTGGGCGATCACTAAAGTTTGGAATCAAGCTTGGCGAGCTAGAAGGAGGTGGGGTAGTTACAGGCTCAGCTGATTTACTGGGGGTTACAGTTGGACTTGCCGAGGGAACAGGTTTACTTTGTTCATTAATCGCTTTAGGGCTAGAGTCACTGTTAGGGTTTGCTGGAGCGATCGCCCCTTCTAAGGAATTGCCAAGATTTGACCCTTGGCAAGCAGTAAGGGAACAAGTAATTAGTCCTAGAATTAATCGAAATGTGAACTTCATTAAAACTCCACATCAATATCATCAGGAAAGCTCAATTCCAGCAACTGCTCAAAGCCATAGGGACATTCATTAGGCGATAGATTTTTCTTAATTGGTGGCTCACTCAAAACTAATGCTAATCCGAAGCGAAAACCTCTAGGCAAAGCTTTATCTAAATAGGATTTGAGGCTCGGATTATCTGCTAACAAATCCTGAGTTTCTGCTCTCTGTAACTGAATTGTTACTTGCCAACTAGGCGATCGGCTTTGAGGTTGGTATTGCCATTTTAGAAAATGTCCAATCATTACTCCTATCTGATTAGATAACTCTTGTTGCTTTTGCTTGCCCAAAGACTCAATTTTCTCAACTAGGTTAGCGATATCTAATCCATCTAACTTACCTAGCGCCAAAAGTTTAGACTGCTGCATTGTCCAACCATAAAAATCTGTCTCATATAAACCTGTTTCCATACTGCGATTGGTAATAATTCAGTATTGATTAGGGTAATTTATAGCGCTTTTCAAACAAGCTAGGATATAAACATCCTACCAATACTTTACTGTGCATAATTAAGAAACCTGATCCATCTCAACGAGATTAAGGTTAGATGGTAGTAAAAGTGCTGTGGGAATTACGCAGGCAATCTCAGGTCGGAGATTGGCATAGCGGCTACGGCGGATACCGATTAATTCGGCTTGGATATCCATAGCACTTTCACCCAAACAAATCAGTAAATGTGTAGTCAGTTCTAAACTTGCCTCAAAGGTTGGATGTACAACCTCCTTAGCTCCTAATTGATACAGCGTATCGATATCCGCATCTTTTTCGGCTCTAGCGACGATATCTATTTCTGGCGAAATACTCACCGCCCTCTGAACACATAATCTCGTAGCGATCGGGTCTGAAATAGCAATCAGCATCGATTGAGCATGGTCAATTGCCGCTTTTTCGAGGACTAGGGGACTGGCACAATTGCCATATAGGTAAGGGATATTTTGCGATCGCAGGATTTCTACCTTCGACTCGGCATCTTCAATTACTAGTACAGGATAGCCCTTTGATTGCAGCAAAGCCACAATGCCCTGTCCGATCCGCCCATAACCACAGACCACCACGTGATCTTTCAATTCAGCATTGCCAGAAAGTTCTTGAGGCATATCCAGCTTGTTCATCCATGCCTTCAGGAACGGTACTTTTTCCAGTAATTGCAAAATCTGTGGGGTTGCCTTTAGTAAGAAGGGCGTAACCATTAATGTGACAGCAGTTGTTCCTAAAATCAGTAAGTATACGCGGCGGGAAACTAATCCTAATTTTTGACCTTCACTGGCAAGTACAAAGGAAAATTCCCCAATTTGAGCAAGTCCTAAACCAGCAAAAATGGCAACACGCAATGGATAACGGAAAATGCTCACCAATGGCACGACGATCAGGAATTTACCCAACATCACGATCGCCACCAGACTAAGAATCAATTCCCAGTTTTGCAGTAAAAATGCAGGATCGATCAGCATTCCGATCGCTGCAAAAAATAAGGTGGCAAACACATCGCGCAGGGGTTCTACATAGGTAAGTGCTTGATCGGCATATTCCACCTCAGAAATCATCAAACCTGCAACGAATGCACCCATTTCAATCGATAAGCCTAAATGCTCAGTTAATAGAGCAATGCCTAGACATAGCACGATCACGCTTAGCAAAAATAACTCGCGGCTCTCGGTACTGGCGACCCAACGCAAAAATGGTGGAATAATCCAAATACCCACAGCGATCGCTGCTCCTGCAAAGAGGGCAGTTACAGCTAATGCTTTGATCACCTCAATACCAACAGATTCAGGATGATCGAGCGCAGGTAATACTGCCAACATTAATCCCAAAGCCAAATCTTGGATGATTAACACCCCCAATGTTACCTGTCCTTGAGCCGACTCAGTTTCGTTGGTTTCCATCAAACTTCGCAGTACTACCGCCGTAGACGAGAGTGACAAAATCCCACCAAGAAAAACGCCTTGAGTTGGTGTTTCCACCCATCCCACTAATACAGATACTCCTGTAGTGAGAGCGATCGTCAATAAAATCTGTAAAGTACCACCACCAAGGGCGATCGATCTCACTTTATTTAACTGCTTGAGGGAAAACTCAACGCCAAGGGCAAACAGTAAGAAGGCAACCCCAAACTGGGCAAGGGTTTCTACTTGGATCAATTCTTTGATCAGTCCTAAGCCCGTAGGTCCAACGACGATACCACCAAAGATGTAGCCCAATAAAACTGGTAATCGCAGTGCTGCCGCCAATAATCCGCCAAAAGAGGCTGCTGCAAGAACCGTTACCAAATCAACAATTAACCGAAAATCTTCTTGCACAGAAATCAACTTAAGAACATTGCCTTCTCTACTTTAAACCCATATCCGACAAAGGTAACAGACATTGCTCTTTTTTCTTTCATCCCAATAATTCATTTACTGTCATATAGCAATCCTAAATGGTTTGTGGAAGCGCACCCTGAAGGGGTGCGCTTCCACAAACCCCGAAAATCTACAAATGATTTAGGACAGCAAGAAGGAAAGCTTTGGGGCAAAGTCGGCAAATTGCCATACAAAGCAAAAAGGATTGTCAGTTAATAAGTAGCTAGACATAAGTAAGCTAAAAACCGAGAGTTTTGATCCGCCCGCGTAGCGGGCGGATCAAAACTCTGGTTTGGGTTTTAATTAAGTTTAGCTACTTACTTTCACTACTTTCACTATTTACAGCAAAAAATATTTTTTGCTTGTCAAGATTGCTCAGTATGTTATTATTGGATTCGCGAGTTAAGGGCTTGTAGCTCAGTGGACTAGAGCACGTGGCTACGGACCACGGTGTCGGGGGTTCGAATCCCTCCTGGCCCGTTCAAAAACCATTAAGAAGCAGCACTATGTGCTGCTTCTTAATGGTTTTTTATTGGTTCTCTTATTTAGTCTTAAACTTTCCTGTGATTGCTTGATCAACATCTTCAGGACTGACAATCCAATAGCTATAGCGAAACTCATTGGCTCCACTAGGTCTACCCTTGAGACTCATAGTTTGAATTTGATCAGGCTTTAAAGTGAGGCTAAATGTGGCGATCGCCATCATTTCGTCAAAACTCAGATTAGAATTGACGTGTTTTTGCATGATATTAATCAGATCGGGAAGACTTAGTAAAAATGAAGGGCTAGAAATTTTTGCCTTAAGTGCTTTTAAAACAATTTGCTGGCGTTCAATGCGTCCGATATCACCCTCTTCATCATGGCGGAATCGGACAAAACCTTCAGCCTGCTCTCCATTGAGAACTTGTACACCCGCATAAAGATCAATATTTAGCTTTTGCGTTTTATCTACGTATTTCATTCGCTTAGGCACATTTACTTCAATGCCTCCAAGTGCATCGACTAAAGCTGATAGTCCAGAGGTATCTAAGCGGACATAGCGATCAATTTCCACATCATTGAGTTTTTCAGAAACTATTTCCTGAGCTAGCTCAGCGCCACCATAGACATTAGCAGCATTAATCTTGGTTACGCCATAATTGGGGATTGGGACTTGTGTATCACGAGGGATTGAGAGAATTTTCACTGATCGATCATTTGGGTCAAAGCGGATCAGTAACATACTATCGCTGCGACCGTTAAAAGATTCTGGTGACCCTAGGGGAGCTTCAAGGACACGATCTACTCCCATCACGAGAATTTGGTAAGGGCGCTCTAGCTTCCGCCCCAAGCCTTCCATCAATACTTCTTCAGGCTTGCGACCAGATATTAAACCACCCCAGTCTAGGGCATTAATCGGGATAATTCTTCCTATAAAAGCCCCAGCACCAACTGAGATCAGTAAAGAGAGAATAAATCCAATTTTTGCAAAGGGAATGCGCTTAATTTGGGAGATGGTTTGTGCCACATTGACTTGCATTTGTTCTGGCGTGTTACTAGGCAAATCAGAACGATTAATCATATCGTCTGACCGAACTTTGGATGCGGTAATCGGTCTATTGGTCACACACCACTCCATACTTCTATAATGCTCAACAAACAACATATACCGCAAGTCAACAACTCTATGCAAGCTGTAATTATTGCAGGTGGGAAAGGCACGAGGCTCAGACCCTTAACCTATGACTGCCCAAAGCCAATGCTACCTTTGGTTGATCGCCCATTCTTAGAATGGATGATTAATCGCTGCCGTGAAGCTAGTGTGACCGACATTTTGTTAAATGTGCAGTATCACTCGCAACAAGTAATCGATTATTTTGGAGATGGCGATCGCTTCGGCGTAAAAATTCGTTATGTTGAAGAATCTACGCCACTAGACACCGCAGGGGCAATTAAGCTTGCCGAGACATATTTTACGGGTGAATCATTGATTGTCTTCAATGCTGATATTCTCACTAATTTAGACTTGAATGGCTTGATAAAGTTTCATCAAGAGACTAAAGCTGATGCAACTTTGACCTTAACCAGAGTTTCTGATATTACGCCATTTGGTTTAGTAGAGCTTGATAAGCAAAATCAAGTACAGGCTTTCCGCGAGAAACCAAATGCAGAGCAAGCGCTAACATTTCTCGCGCAAGGAATCAATACGATTAATGCAGGAACCTATGTTCTGGAACCAGAGATTTTTGATATCTATCCTACAGGTGAACCTTTGAGTTTTGAGCGCACAGTCTTCCCAAATGTGCTGGAGCGTGGTTTGAAGATGATGGGCTTTGTCTGGGATGGCTATTGGATGGATATGGGAACACCTGAGAAGTATTTCCAAGCCCAGGTTGATGTGTTAGAAGGAAAAGTTCCCTATGACTTTGATGATCGCTCTGAGCAGAGAAGTACAGGTGTATGGGTTGCCAAAACGGCAAATATTGCTGAGGGCGCGGTTTTAGAATCCCCTTGCTATATAGGAGATGCGGCTGCCATTGGTAAAGATGCTCTTATTCCTTCTCAAACTTTAGTGGGAGCAAATTCTCTTATTAACAAGGCAATTGCTTCAGGTATGTATAGTGCAGGCTCACTAATTGTTTAGAAAAAAGACCCATCAAGGAAGTCTTCAATTGCAAATCCTTTCTTTGTTGACGTTTGAGCTAATAGGAAGGATGGGAACTCAAGCATATTACACCTCAAATCTGAACAATTAAGGAGTATCCTCTTCAGTAATTTAGTAGTGCAGCAAAGTAATTTTTTTAGTAATTGTGTTGCGGGCGCGAAGCGCCCGCAACACAATTACATTGCTTGACTACCAGTTTTTCTTTATGGTGTTTTCCAGTCTAGAGAATTATTTTCCCGCCGAAGTAGGGGAAATAATCCTGTACCTCGCTTGTTTGGAAAGCACTATATGTTTATGAAAAGCCTTAATTCTTTGTGTCTTTTAAGTGTTTTAAGAATATGAATATCACTCAGCAGATTAAAGGGATTTCCGAAAATTTAGTAAAACTAGCGATTCTTTTTACCTTTGGTTACATTTGTTAGCTCTGCTTGAGCAATTTCAGCATCAAGAATTGTTTGCCCTGTTGCCGCTAAAAAAACATCATCGAGGCTGGGGCGGGATTGCGACAAGCTAAATACTTCTATATCAACGGCGGCGAGTATATTTTGGATCTCACTAATGGCATTAGCATCAGGTTTGACAAAGAGGTTAACAGCATTGCCTTGAGCAGCATTGATGGTAATGCTTTGGACGATGGGTAATTGCTGCAAAATCTTTTGAGCCTGTTCCGCTTCATGGCGTTCAGCAAATTCACGAATCCTGACTGTGATGCGATCACCACCGACTTTAGTTTTTAGCTCCGATGTCGTGCCTTCAGCAATGATTTTGCCTTTATCGATAATGGCGACGCGATCAGCAAGGGCATCAATTTCTTCGAGATAGTGACTACTGATCAAGATAGTGACACCCGATCCTCTTAGCTTGCGTAAAAATTCCCAAATCGCAAATCGACTTTGAATATCTAAACCCACTGTTGGCTCGTCAAGGATCAGTACCGATGGCTGATGCAATAGTCCTGCGGCTAAGTCTAGACGCTTTTTGATCCCACCTGAGTAAGTACCTGAAAGTTTATCAGCATAGTCTTTGATCAGGAGTAACTCTAGAACATAGTCAATGCGATCACTAATTTGGTTAGCAGGAAGATGATACAAAGCCGCCTGAAATTGTAAAAGTTCCCGACCTGTCAAAACCTTATCGAGAGCAACTTCCTGTGCAATATAGCCAATGCGATCGCGGATTTCCCTAGGTTCTGTTGCCCCAGCTACCTCAATTAAACCTGAGTCAGGGGTAGTTAGAGTACAGAGACAACGCATTGTTGTAGTTTTGCCTGCTCCGTTCGGACCGAGCAAACCATAGATTTGTCCCTGTGTAACATTTAGAGAAATTCCATCTACGGCAATAGTTGTGCCATAAGTTTTCTTGAGATTTTCAATTCTTACTGCCGACTGCATGGAGGTATCTAATTATTACGTTCTGTTAACTTAGCATTTTAACCGTGACTCTCTTCACATCGCAATAAAATCTTGCATGAACAAATTTA
>JADBWH010000002.1 GCA_020404105.1 Pseudanabaena sp. M53BS1SP1A06MG
CTCTTATAGTGTGATTCGACTTTGGCTTCACCTCTAAATCCTGTAGCGATTTCGTCTAGGTTTACTGTCTTTACTCGCATTAGTGCGATCAGGAACATCGACACAAATAAGAGTCTTGCTCTATTCCATTGCAGATGTTCAGGCAACTTTTCGCGAAATACGCTAATCTCTTTCATAGGGGTTTTATTTGTGATGTGATTATCTTTTATAAAACCCCTTCCTGCCTACTTTTGCAACTTTTTGTCCTGTACTAAGACGCTATGCGTACAAAACACCAATTTGAATTTAGTTTATGCTGATCTTTAGTTTATGCTGATCTATTTATAATCCTCAAGAAGAAACATAGGACTTCTAATCCAGAGCTTTGGTCTGCTCGCTACAGGGGCAACCCAATACTTACGATAAATAGCGTAGATGCTGGCTGGAACTGTGCGATCACTCTTCCCGTCAGAGTTTGATATCTCAGGAATTATACAGACAGCCATGAAATCTAGCGCGATCGCTTTAAGCCTCGTATCCGCCATCCTAGTTTACATTCCTAGCTTTAGTAAAGCCGTTCATGCTGCTACGCCTCAGGACTTTGATATCGAAGAAAAAATCACAATGGAAGTCTATCGTTCATCAAATCCTGCTGTAGTAACAATTAAATCAACAACTAGTACTGGCTCAGGTTGCATCATTACCTCTGAAGGCTTAGTAATTACTAACGAACATGTTATTCGTGAAGCTAAAAACGGCAATGTCAAAATTATCAATACTGATGGCAAGATCTATAACGGACAGGTTTTGACGATAGATCGGAAAAATGATTTAGCGTTGGTCAAGATTATCAGTAACGATCGCTTCTCATCATTGTCATTCGCTGATCAAGGTAGCATTCTGGTCGGACAAAAAGTATTTGCGATCGGTAGTCCCTTTGGTTTATCGGGAACTCTCACCACTGGCATTCTCAGTCGTGTCGCATCTAATGGCGATCTTCAAACCGATGCGAAACTGAACCCTGGTAACTCGGGCGGTCCTTTGCTCAACTCCCGTGGTGAAATTATTGGCGTAAACAAATCTATCCTTAGTCTAGATGGGCGATCAAGTACGGGCATTGGCTTTGCCACTAGTGCTACTAGTGCGAAGGAATTTATCACTCGCAGTGCGGCTTTCATCCCCACAAATAAAACCTCTCCGAATATTGCAGTTCTTTCTCAAGCAAATATTCCGTCTTCAAATTCTCCTCGAACTATTCCATCAACGGCAACTCCCACCACAGAAAGATATTTGCTAGGAGTGGTACTGACTAATAGCCTTACTGTTTATGAAGTACGTCCCAATTCTCTTGCTAGTCGGATGGGTTTACAAAAAGGCGATCGCCTTGTGAGTTTAAATGGCATACCCATTAGAGATGCTAAGCAAATTATCGGTTACCTCTCACAACGACCATCTGAAGTATTATTAACCGTAGCGAAAAATACAGGAATTACTAATTATCAAATCAAGTTTTAATGTGATACCTGTTTAGCAAATGTAGCCCTCCTCCTATAGTCCCCTCTCCCATTAAGGGAAAGAGTAATCTGAATTTCTTGTTACCTTCTCCAAAAATGGGAGAGGGACTAGGGGCTTGTAAGCTTCCACATAGCATCACTTAGGAACCTCAATCTCACGTAAAAAACTCGCACTATCCTCAGGCATCGCAGTGTTGATATACATACCACTGCCTAACTCGAAACCTGCAGCTTTAGTTACACGCGGCACAATCGCTAAATACCAATGGAAATAATCAGCTTGTTTCTCATCAGTAGGCATAGAGCGAATCGTGTAATTGTACGCAGGATTATTGAGCCCATAGAATAGTTTAGCGAGTACAGTTTTGAGGTTATAGGCAAGATCTTCTAACTCAGGATCGGTAATCTCACTAAAGCAGGAACTATGCCGACGTGGAAATACCCACATATGGAAAGGGGACAATGCCGCATAGGGAATGAAGGTTACAAAATGCTCAGTTTCTAAAACAATGCGCTCCTTGGCATTTAGTTCATCACGGAGGGTATGGCAAAATAAACATTCACCGATATCATCAAAATAATTAGTTGCCTCAATTAAGCGGTAACGAATTTGGGAAGGAACAACTGGCGTTGCTGTAATTTGAGAATGGGGATGTTCAAGAGAAGTACCTGCTCCCTCACCATGATTTTTAAAGATGATGATGCTCTCAATGCGTTTGTCATGACTAATTACCTTATAGCGCTGACGGTAAGCCCGAAAAATATTAATCACATCGTCAAGTTCCATCAGAGCCAGTGTCGCATTATGATCGGGATGCTCTATTAGCACTTCATGATAGCCTATACCTGTAATAGAGCGATGAATTCCTTCACTATGACGGATCCGTTCCCCAACTGGTGACAGCGCGGGATATTTATTTGGAATAATCCGCACTCGCCAACCACGATCATCTTCTATGCGTAGGTATTCAGGTTCCGTAGTATTTTCATTGCCCTGACAAAAAGGACAAGTATGCTTATAACTGGGTAATTCGGGAGGTATATCATCCTGCGATCTCGCAAACTCATGGGGACGTTTTGCCCTCTCGGTAGCAAAAATCACCCAATCCTTAGTAATCACGTTTTGGCGTAGGTGAGACATAGTGGTTTACTGGTTATTCCACAAAAACTATAGATCGATTTCAGCCCTGTTGCTTAGCATGATAGAGGGTGATATCCGCTTGCTTAATCAGGAGCGATGGCTCTTGCAACGACGATTAGCAACTTGGGTTAAGCCATCGATATTCACTAGTTTTTCTAGTTCCATGTTTGCCTTTCTGAGATTAGAAGGCTTGCACATCGTAAATCCAAGGAATTATCAATCGGTACGGAAGCAAAATTACGAGTTCTGGTTGACTTACTATCAAAGCATTTTCCAGAGCGCATTTTAAATTATCTCTTTCAGCATCCAAAATCCCGCAAAATGTTCTTCTTCAGGTTTGTTTTGGACTGCTAAGAAATGAAATCCTTGCGAATTTTGTTTGGAATGTTCAAAAGATGTCCCTTGTGTAATCGCATTTTTATCCTTCGGTGCTTGTAAATTAGCCAATACCCACCGCGCATCGGCACTGGCTTCTAACAGCATTTGGGTGCGATCGCCTAGTAATCTCTCAAATTTGATAAACACGGGATCAACACCTGACATCCAAGCTGCTAAAGCCGTTGCCCTTGAGGAAATAATGATAATTCCTGAGACAATGGTTTCGGGATCAAGATGGCTGATATCGAGAAGTTCACTAAAGTCCATCGACCATTCGCTGGCATCGGTAAAGTCTCCTGCTTTGAGAGATACTAAAATCCAACTCTCACCCATCAGAGCATCGGGAATAGGTTTAGGATCTTGTGCTGCTAATACTTTTAAGGGTAATGGATTAGGATCAACTGCCTGAAATCCCTCACGATTGGGATAAATACTTGCCATTCTCTCGGCGAGCCATGAGGACATTGTAAAGACGCGCCGTGAGGCTTGCCCTGTAATGCCTGCGAGCGTACAGCCTCGAATAATGATGTTGGTCATGCTCGGACGGAAGAAGCGGATTTTAATCGGAGTTTGACCCGTTGTTTCCACACATTCTGTCAGTTGCTTAGCTAACCATTCAGAGTTGACTTCATTAGATGGACATTCACGTATCCATTCAAACTGACGCTCGCGATCGCAGATCAGCAATTCCCAAACCTTCTTATTATTAGCATCCAGTAAAGGACGGGAATAAAAATCTAACTCCCAAATTTTCGACATAAATATTAAGTTCTACCCTGACTTTGGTAACACTGCTTTCCTCATGTTATCGCGATCGTATCTTTCTCAGCCAGCTATTATCCTTCACTGATACCTAATATAGAAATATTTTTGAAAGTAGCGCTTCGTGCTACTTTCAAAAATATTTCTGCACTACTCAAAGCCTCTTTCATTTTACTGTAGGGGCAATTCATGAATTGCCCCTACGGTAAAACAACTTTGCGTAAGTCCTATAGGTGATTATTTCCTCTTTAACAATGGCAAGAAATCACGGTCATATAAAGTAATTTTTTTAGTAATTGAGTTGCGGGCGCGAAGCGCCCGCAACTCAATTACATAGCATGACTAACTTTTATCGTTACTTTCCCCAGCCAATTGAGATGTATTTAGTTTTTATTGCCCCTTCTGTGAGATTCTGGTATCAATACAGACCCTGCATAATTTGCAAAAGTGCTTATGAGTTCGATTCGTGTTGTCCTAATTGAAGACCATGACCTGACCCGCATGGGCATGAAGATTGCGTTGCAACAACAAGGAGAGCTTGTCTTTGTTGGTGAAGCAGCGACGGGTGCGGAAGGTGTGGCATTGGTAAACAGCCAACAACCTGATGTCGCGATCGTTGATTTAGGTTTGCCCGATATGGATGGCGTAGAGGTAACACGCCAAATCAAGGCAGCAAACACTGAAGCAAGCAAAGCAACTAAGGTTTTGATCTTAACGCTCACTGATAACCAAGAGACTGTACTTGCGGCATTTGCCGCAGGTGCTGACTCCTACTGCATCAAGGATATTAGCTCTGAAAACTTAGTGCAAGCGCTGAAATTAACAGCGGAGGGCAACTCATGGATTGATCCTGCGATCGCTAATGTGGTTTTACAACAGGTACGCCGCAAGGAGGCGACTGTCGAGATCGCTGCAGCAGAAGCTGATTATAAACAGGTGCTGGAAGCCACACCCCTGACTGAGCGAGAGTTAGAAGTCCTCTCAGAGATTGTTAATGGCAATAGCAACGCAGAAATCGCTGAAAAGCTTTACATTACCGTTGGTACTGTTAAAACACATGTCCGTAATATTTTGAATAAGCTCTGTGCTGACGATCGCACACAAGCCGCAGTTCGTGCTTTGAGAGCAGGCTTAGTTAAATAAAACAAATAAGCTGTGCAATGCATACAGCGTTTTTCAAGCAAGCGATTTCCATAGGTTTGTTTTCCCCGCCTTTGGCGGGGGGAAACAAACCTATACTTCACCAGACTGGTAAACGCCGTAGCTTATTTGTTGAGGACTAGCAATACAGCGCTTTGCGCTTACTTAAACCCCAGAAATATTTTTGAAAGTGGCGCGAAGCAACACTTTCAAAAATATTTCTGTACTACTCAAAGCCTCAATAGGCTGTAGTTTAAAAAACTTTATCTTATTTAATGCTGACAGGTTTTATATATGGATGTACAGATTTTTTTTAGGTACATTCATGATATTTTCAATTTTAAGCGGTGTTGCCAGATTATTAAATTTTCTTTCAGATAAGTTAGCGGACTTAGCCGATCTCATCTCCAAGACATCGCATTCGAGTAAATATCCTCTATTACCCCAGAATGATCCTGAAATTGACCAGCGTCGAGCAGCCCTAAATAAGTCACGGGAGCTTTATCAATACAACTACACCTACGTTGAATCGCTACCGATGGTGGAGAAAGTCCCCACATGTGAGCGATTTACTTTATCGTGGGGATTGCTGGTGGGTAAGGTGGTCGTTAAGGTGCTACTTAACGATCTCGCAAATCCCTCAGCATTCATTGACAAGGACAAGTCCAAGGCGAAACAACTTGAATTTTCCAAAAAATTACTGGAGGCGAGTATGTCCAAGTCTGACAATGCTCTAATGGAATTGCTTGCCGATTTGCCAGATATTCTCGCGGATGATCCCATTGATTTAGAAGGCTCCAATATCCAAGAGTACAATGATCTCTTTTGGATTATTTCCCTGCCTGCGATCAGTCAATACTTTATTAGTAATGCTGAATTTGCAAGATTGAGGGTAGCGGGATTTAATCCTCTGATGATTCAACGGATCAACACTCTTGATGCAAAGTTTCCTGTCACCGAGGCGCAATTTCAATCGGTTTTAGCCAATGATTCACTGGCAGCCGCAGGTGCAGATGGTCGGCTATATCTGGCGGATTATGCCGAACTAGAATCGATCGCTGGTAGTAATTTTCCGAATGGTAAACAGAAATATATCAATGCGCCCCTGGTTCTCTTTGCGATTCCCAAAGGTAAAAAGAGCCTAATCCCAATCGCAATTCAACTCGGTCAAGATCCCAACACGCATCCGATCCTTGAGGCACGAGCAGATGACGAACCGAACTGGCTGATTGCGAAAACCGTTGTGCAGATTGCTGATGCTAACTATCACGAATTGATTAGTCACTTGGCGAGAACCCATTTAGTTATTGAACCTTTTGTAATTGCGACTAATCGCCAATTAGCTAGTAACCATCCGCTTTACATTTTACTCAAACCCCATTTCCAAGGCACTCTCGCCATTAACGATGCCGCTCAGTCTGGATTAATCAGTCCAGGGGGGACGGTTGATAAGCTCTTGGCAGGTACAATCGATTCAGCAAGGGCTTTGTCAGTGCATGGGGTGAAAACCTTTAACTTTAATGAGTCGCTATTACCGATCGCTTTGAAAAAACGAGGTGTCGATGATCCAAGCCTCTTACCCGACTATCCCTACCGCGATGATGCTCTATTAATTTGGGAAGCGATCTCTACTTGGGTGAAGAACTATCTATCGATCTATTATGCCAATGACAATGACATATTTAAAGATGCAGAATTACAAGCATGGGCAAAGGAAATCATCTCAGATGAAGGTGGTCGCGTAACTAGCTTTGGACAAAATGGACAGATTCGCACCCTTGCTTATTTGATTGATGCCGTCACATTGCTGATCTTCACAGGCAGTGCCCAGCACGCAGCCGTGAATTTCCCTCAAGGGGACTTGATGACCTATGCCCCTGCAACTCCCTTAGCGGGCTATACGCCAGCCCCCACCAGTACTACATGTGCGACTGAAGAGGACTTCTTTGCGATGCTACCTGCGATTGATCAGGCAAAGAGTCAGTTGACCATGACCTATATTCTGGGTTCAGTCTACTACACGACGTTAGGTGATTATGGCAATGCATATTTCACAGATGATCGCATTCAGCAGCCCCTACGGGATTTTCAAGACGATTTGAAAGCGATCGAATCAACGATCAAGTCCCGTAATGAACAAAGAATCTTGGACTATAGCTATCTCCGACCATCACGCATTCCCCAAAGTATTAATATCTAAATTACCCTCACCCTTGGCTCTTCTCCCCAAGGGAAAGGGGAACAAGAATTACTCCTCGCTCTTTGGTAGTGGGATCGGGGGGGTGAGGGATTGAGCAACTTCTGCGTAAGTCCTAAAGTCAACAAAGAAATCCTTAATTCCTAATCCTAAATATTCTCCTAGTAATGTTTCAGACTTGTTGGGGAACAAATAAAACTTGGAAGTTAGGATCATTAGCTAACTTGTTTTTCAGTTTTTATCCAATTTTCTGCTCCAACAACTTTGAAACACCACCCTTTTTTTAATTATTTTACACTTCCATTAGGAGCGGAATGTGGGTTGCATCAATTCAATTGGTAATCCATCGGGATCGGCGATAAAGGCAACTCGATAAGTGCGATCACCAATAGTTTGTTCTCTAGGCGGTAAAAGCAATTTGACTTTACCTAATTTATTCACGAGATCTTGTAAATAGGATTCTAGATTTTCCACATGAAATGATAAATGATAGTAGCCCACGTAATACTCGTCACCAAAGGGATTCTGGATATTCTTTGGTTCAGGGACTTGCATGAGTTCTAGATGAGTGCCCGCACCTCGCATCCAACAAGCCAGTGTAATTCCTGCCGTAAAGCGTTCTATTACTTCAAAACCTAACGCCTCATAAAAGGTGATCGCCTGAAAAATATCTGCCGTTTTGATCGCGATATGGTGGTATTTCATAATTTATCGGGCAGGAGGTAGGGAAATGGTCTATCCCCCGAACAACTAGCTAAATTAATTGCTGGACTTGAAGAACTCAGTCAAATATTTATGTAGTGTCAGTTCAATATAGCCATTTTTGCAGTGATTTGTACGCTACAAATGGCAGAAAATAGACGTTTACGTAAGTAGCTCAGCATAGTTATAAATCAAACCCAGATTATGGTGACTCCTGCTTCACAATAATCTATTTAATAGCCTCGACTTTCATTTTGCTTGTTGTTGGGAAGCTCAGATACAGTGGCAGGCACATCACGCTTGGGACGGAGAGGAGCAGCTTGTAAAAAAATTGATTGCTCAGGGCGCTCACGTACTAGTTCCCCTGGGTTCTTTTCTGCTGACCGAATCAATTCATTATTAAAAGAACTTTCAGCAGTAGTTAATTGTCGCTCTTGGCGTTTAAACTGCTCTAGTTTCTTATACTGCTGGTTCCACTGCTCTTGGGCATAGACTGTCCAGCCATAAATCACAAATACAGAAAGTGTTAGTAAAACTGTAACTACAATCGAAAGTTTCTGGGTGGACATCAGCAGTCGTAACCAGAGTGGCAAAGGAAAAGAGTTAGCGCGAGGAAGACGCTTAACGTTCTTATTGGGGGCAGACTCGCTAGTTAAAGATTTGCGACTCACAGGCAGGCGCTTACTCTGCCGATCTAGATGTTGTGGTGATCGTTGTGGATCAGGCATTCGCGCTCTGCTAGCTGTCATTTTCTTAACTCTTCTCTCACTCAAGATTCACCACTGCTACTTGTAGCACTTTCACGTAGAAATTACCAAGTGTTTTTTGAACATTTTGGAATTTTTTACTAAATGCTTACTCTGAGTAAAGACCAAAGTAAATATAAGTAATTTCTAACCCTAGAATTATAATGGTCATTGATTTTTTGGCAACAAGAATTTAACGTTAATTTGATCCCCTTCTTGTAAACCCATTTCTGTGGTGAGTCCAGCCCTAACTTCGATGACATTATCTGCCACAACCCCATTTTCTGGATAGATCGGGCAAGGGTTAGCGTTGCAAGTAGTAGCATTACGAGCGATCGCTACGACCTTGCCATCAAGCAAAAAGATCATGTCGAGGGGGGAAGGCGTATTTTTCATCCAAAAGGCAACAGGACGCGCAGGATTGAAAGGAAACAACATCCCACGATCATCGGCTAGGGGTGGACGAAACATTAATCCTTTTTCTTGTTCTTGAGGTGTATTAGCTACCTCTAGCTGAATCTCTCGTCCTGCGATCTTAGCAATAGCAGTAATTGGCAAATATTGTCCTAGTTCAGAGACTGGTTTCGGTTTAGTTTGGGGAGTGAACTGAGGTGAGGCAGTTTGTGGTGAAGTTGTTACGGGAATTGATGGGTTTATTGATGGCTTAGTACTGTCTGACACCGCAGGGGAGCTACAAGCAATCATCGACAAACTCAGGCTAATCGTACATAGCTTTATACAAACTCTTTGGAGGATTTGGATCGAACTATGAACAGGTGTGTCACAATTTCTAGAAGTATCGCCAGTCATATTGCCAGTCATCTTATGTCTTTTCCTCTACATGTCGTATTTATCTGGCACCAACATCAACCTCTCTATAAAAGCGCGATCTCTGGCAAGTATCTCTTGCCTTGGGTGAGGCTGCATGGCGTAAAAGATTATTTGGATCTCGTATTGATGTTGTCAAGATACCCAAAGCTACATCAAACGATCAATCTTGTACCATCTCTCATTTTACAACTGCAAGACTATGTAGAGGGGAAGGCGTTTGATCCCTACTTGTCATTGACCTTAACGCCTGTTGATAATCTCACGCGATCGCAAAAGTATTTTATTGTCGAACATTTCTTTGATGCCAATCACCAGACAATGATCGAGCCATATCATCGCTATGCCGATCTCTTGGCGCAACGGCAAGCCTACGGTATTGAGTGGTGCGTGAATCATTGGCAAGCGCCTGATTTTAGCGATTTACTAGCATGGCATAACCTGACATGGATTGACCCCCTCTTTCGTGAAGCCGATCTCGAAATTGCGGAGTGGTATGAGCGTGGTAGAGATTTCACCCTCGCTGATCGTCAAAGAATCTACAGCAAACAACGCGAAATTATTAGTCGCATTTTGCCTCAACATCGGCAAATGCAAAAACAGGGACAGTTAGAGATTACGACTACGCCCTATACGCATCCGATCATGCCCCTCCTTGCTGATACGCAGGCAGGACGTATTGCCGTGCCGCAAATGTATTTGCCAAATACCCGCTTTCGATGGGAGTCAGACATTAATCTGCATTTAGAAAAAGCTAAAGAACTTTATCGTCAAAATTTCGGTTACGACCCTAAAGGTTTATGGCCATCAGAGCAATCAGTTAGTCCCGCCATCTTGCCCCATATCTCCAAGCAAGGTTTCTCGTGGTTATGCTCAGATGAGGGGGTATTGGGCTGGAGTCTTGGGCATTATTTCCGCCGTGATGAGCGTGGGGTGATCGATGCTCCTCATTTGCTCTACCAGCCCTATCGCCTTGAAACTGTATATGGAGACTTAGCAATTATTTTCCGCGATCGCCTGCTTTCGGATCTTATTGGCTTTAGCTATGGGGCACTTTTACCTCAAGCGGCTAGTGACGATTTATGCGATCGTTTGATGACAATCCAAAAACAGCAAAATGAATATTTAGCTGAGCATCCCGATGGTCAACCTTGGCTAGTGACAATTGCCCTCGATGGTGAAAACTGCTGGGAATTTTATCCCCAAGATGGCAACCCATTTTTACAGACTCTGTATGAAACCCTTTCTAATAATCACAACCTAAAGCTAGTCACTCCCTCGGAGTATTTAGCTAAATATCCACCCATTGAAAAAATTCCGCCTCATCAGTTACATGGTGGCTCATGGATTGACTCCAGTTTTACGACATGGATTGGTGATCCAGTCAAAAATCGGGCATGGGAATTACTTGCCGAGGCTCGCCAAGTTTTAGCGCAACACCCTGAAGCCACTTGTGAGAATAATCCTGAAGCTTGGGAAAGTCTAATGGCAGCCGAAGGCTCTGACTGGTTTTGGTGGTTTGGGGAAGGACATAGCTCTAATGACGATGCCATGTTCGATCGCTTATTTCGTGAACATTTACAAGTAATTTATCGTGCCCTAAATGAACCAGTTCCCCATGCTTTGCTCTATCCCCTCGAACCCAATGATATCTCTACTAATGATCGCCCCACAAGACCAATTCACCCTCTAATTAATGGCAGGTTTGAAAATGACGATTGGCAAGGTGCAGGTAAAATTGAAATTAGCGGAGCGCGAGGGGCAATGCACCAAAATGCACCCGTCAAACGCCTATGGTATGGATACGATCATTTTTATTGCTACTTGCGCCTAGAATTTAGTAATCTAGAGAGCATTGCTCAATGTAAGTTACATCTGTTGTGGTTTTATCCAAGTCGCATTCACCCTAATAGTCCAGTAAGGCTTATTAATATGCCTGATGTATCACCACTAAATTATTTATTTCGCCATCACCTAGTGATTGATTTTGCCAATAAATCAGTTCTGCTTCAAGAATCTTTAGAAAAGTTTCAGTGGGAAACCATAGCAACTCATACGAAAATAGGTTTAGAACAATGTTTAGAAATAGCCATACCTTGGAGTGATTTGGCAGTCAAGCCTCAATCCGTTGCAAGATTAGTGATTATGCTCAGCCAAAAAGAGCATTTTCAGATATCCTTACCTGAGTATACGATAATTCCCATTGAAGTACCTTAGAGTTACGTTATTAAAGAGATAACAGTGGAAAACCCAGAAAAGACCAGTATTGAGTCAATTGTCGAACAAGCATTGCAAGATCGTTACTTCACTCCCGCAATGGAAGCAGAGGTTGGACGGATTTGTGATAGCGCGTTTGAACTGTCGGTAGAAGAATACATGGCACTCGATCGACTGATGGGTGCTTTGCTAACAGGGGAAGTAGTTGCTGTCCCACGTAAGCAATTTATCAACGTGATGGAAGATTTAGTGCTCAGTGAAGCAATAGCAAGGGTTGCCGAGATTGAGACAAATAGTAATAAAGTTTTGGACTTGGGTGATATTGCCGCCTATGCACTCAACCGTCTACCTCCCTTATATGCCACCACTGAGCAGGGCGCAAATTACCAAAGAGAAAGGGCTATGGCAGATTTAAAACATTTAATTGCTCAGCAGGTTAAAGAAGCACTCGAACACAATCTTGATCTTCCTGAATTCTTCCCCGATCGGTCTACCTTTGGTTCCGTAAATAAAGACTCTTTACTTTCTCAACTGAGCAATTTACTTCAAGCTTACGCACCTAATTTTGAAGAGAAGTCTTAAGCTTAAGGTTTAGTTGTGGTGCTTGACACTGCAACTTATTAAATTACATGGTTAAGATCATTAGGGGATAAGCGATCATTAATAATTTGACCATCTCGAAACCAGATAATCCGTTGGGTATTTCTAGCAACATCTGCTTCATGTGTGACCATCACGACAGTAATGCCACTGTCATTTAATTTGCCAAATAGTTCAATAACCTCTGCAGTTGTATGTGAGTCAAGTGCCCCAGTTGGTTCATCGGCAAGTAACATTACGGGATTATTGACGAGCGCTCTGGCGATCGCCACCCTTTGCTGTTGACCACCTGACATCTGATTGGGACGATTATTGAGGCGATGTCCCATCGCTACCCGTTCCAGCGCTGCCGCTGCCCGTTCTTTTTGTTCCTTAGGACGCACATTGGCATAAGCCATAGGCAACATGACATTCTCTAGAGCTGTTAACTGTGGCAAGAGGTGATATTGCTGAAACACAAAGCCAATCTTGAGATTGCGAACCTTAGCCAGATCCTTCTCTTCCATGTCTGAGACATCTTCTTCGTCGAGAAAGTATTGACCAGAGGTAGTGCTATCGAGACAGCCAATGATATTCATACAAGTGGACTTACCCGAACCTGAAACGCCCATGATCGCACAATATTCCCCTTGTTTAATCACAAAGCTGACATTATCTAAGGCTTTGACCAAGGTGTCATCTTGACCATAGTATTTACAAACTTCATTCAAGCGGACAATCTCGCGTCTTGAATCAGAGATGCTAGGAATAGGAGTGATGAGTTCGTTGGTTAGCATAAAGTTATTTGGTGATTAGGGCTTAGCTTTTAGCTTTTTGGTAATTCGTAATTCGTAATTCGTAATTTGCTTTTGGTGGTTGGTGACTTGAGAATTTTTACTTTTTCCTAAATTAAATGCTTCTAAGAGCCACAATTGGATCGAGTCTGGCGGCTTGGCGGGCTGGGAAAATACCGAAAAATAGACCAATGCCCCCAGATACTCCAACAGCTAAACAAATGGCACTGATGGACACACCTGCTTGGAGTGGCGAAACTGCGGCGATTAAAAGAATGCCACCAATCCCGATCGCCGTGCCGATCACTCCACCTAGTAGTGACAAAATTACTGCTTCAATGGTGAATTGCGTGAGGATGTCGCTAGGGGAAGCGCCAATCGCTTTACGCAGTCCAATTTCGCTGGTACGTTCGGTAACGGATACGAGCATGATGTTCATAATACCGATGCCACCGACTAGGAGGGAAATCCCTGCGATCGCAGCAAGCATGATCGTTAATGCACTTGTAATGTTACCGACAATTTCTAAAGCGTCCTGTTGGGTACGAATCGTAAAGGTATCTTCGGCTTTAGTATCAGAAGTACGATGACGTAATCGCAAGAGGTTAGCAATTTGGAACTGGGCTGCACTGACATTATCGTTACTGGTTGCGGATACGTTAATCACTGCAATCGCAACGCCATAGGGTGAGGTTTTACCCGTGAGACGACTAGTCATCGTTGAAATCGGCAGAAAGATGGTGTCATCTTGGTTAGTCCCCAAAAATGCCCCTTTCTCTGACATGATGCCAATTACTTCATAGCTAGTACTGCGTATTCTCACTGTCTGTCCAAGAGCGTTACCCTGCGGAAATAAATCTTTGGCGATCGCTGAGCCTAAAGTCACCACCCTTGCATTCCGTTTAATATCTTCTGCATTAAAAAAGCGTCCTGACCCAACATCCGCAGTTCTTACTTTTACATAGTTATCGGTTGTGCCAATCAACGTGGCGCGTTTGGTGTTGTTACCTGCGATCGCTAGTTCTGAACCATTGATCTGGGGGGCGACACTGCGGACAGTTGGTACTTGAGCAGCGATCGCTTCGGCATCGGCAAGGACAAGGCGATTGGGCGGCGCGATCACATTACGACGGGCATTGTCAGTTCCTGTAATTACAAAGATTACGTCTGTCCCCAACGCCTGAAACTGTTGTGAGGCATATTTCTGAGCACCTTGACCAACACCCACCATTAAAATTACTGAAGCATTACCGATGATAATACCTAGCATTGTTAATGTGCTTCGCAATCGATTAGCCGCAAGAGTTTTCCCTGCCATGCGTAGGCTTTCCCAAGTATCCATCCTGAAATTTCCTGATTTATTTTTATATATTGCCAAGGCGCAAAGCGTCATTTAGATACTTATTGGAAATTACCACTAAACTCTGGATTTAACATCGTCTCATAGAGCGAAATTTCTTTAGGTTTCAAGTCAATGCGAAACGCTGTATCAGATTTTGAGTTAGCATAAGTTTTAGTTGAACCTGACTCAATTCATAATTTTCTATGCCGAAGCTATCCAAGCCGCCAGATCCTAATGATCCTGAATACCAAAATCTCGAACGTAGAGTTAATTTTTATCTACACCTCGCTATCTATTCTGCTTGCAGTACCTGCATGTGGTTTATCCAATCTATCACTGAAAAAGTATGGATCTGGTCTGTATGGGTTGCTGTGATCTGGGCAATATTAATTCTCGTACATGGAATCTGGGTATTAACTAAAGAAAAGCAAACCCAAAAATCTAGCTTAGAAAAACTAGACTAAGAGCAATGGACACTTAAAAAGTGATCGAATGTTTGTGTCTTTCTTGCCAGTGTGAAATGGACGATTCAGGACTTCATCACCTGTTATCTGCTCAGTACGGTATGTCTACTTAAACTATTCTCTTCAGACTATTACTGATAACTAATCGCTCTAATGTATAGCGGTTTTCATTTTGCCTACGGCAAAATGAAAACTCAAAACTCTTACTGGGACTAATTTTTTGTTTTCAAATGAGTGAGTACTCATTTGAAAACCGCTATATTATCCATAGAAAGCAGCAAAAGTGATCGCCAGACTAATCCTAATAACCTAGGTCAGATATTTTTTGTGCTTTACCCAAAATTTGCTCGCCCATTCATCATCCCTAATATCCACCCAATAAAGCTCCGCAAAGTGGCATGTGGATACAATGATCGTACCAACCATATTTGGCATCTGTACCTTGGCTTAAGTTCCACAAATTTTCTAATAGGCTTGTAGCAAAAGGCGCAGTTTCGCCGCACCAATTAATGAGCAAGTTTTACTTACCAATACAGAAGCGACTAAAGATTTGATCGAGCACTGATTCTGTTACCTCTTCACCTGTAATTTCACCGATCGCACTAATGGCAGATCGTAAATCAATAGTCCAAAAATCAAGGGGTAACTGATCCGTAATTGCCATTTTGACATTATCTAAAGATTGCACAACCCTGAGTAAACAAGCTTTTTGGCGTTGATTAATTGCAACATCAAGGTTCGCTGCCATGATCGCATCTTGCTGAATACATTTAAGAATAGTTGCTTCCAAGTCTTCAATACCTATATTTTGAGAAGCTGTAGTTTTGACAATGGGAAAGCTTTTACATCTCCGCCCATTCTCTTGTGGAAGATGGATCTTAGATGCGAGTGCGACATCTATTTTATTTATTACTAAAATCAAGGGACGATCGCTAACGATATTATAAATTTCTGTATCCTTCTCAATCCAGCCAACACTCGCATCAATCACCATTAAGACCAAATCCGCCGACTGGGCTGCTTGTCGAGATCGCTCTACCCCAATTTTCTCGACGACATCCTCTGTTTCCCTAATTCCTGCTGTATCAAGGACTTGAATAGGAATACCCCCAACTACTAATTGCGAATCCACCACATCACGAGTTGTTCCAGGTAAATCTGTCACAATTGCGCGATCGCTGCGGCTCCATGCATTCAGCAAACTTGATTTACCTACATTGGGACGACCAACAATGGCAACCTTTAAACCCGTGCGTAATAGCTCACCTCGATCCGCAGTTGCTAAAATTTGTTGTGACTCTTGTACAACTATCCCAATTTCTGTCATTATCCATTCCACGTCAAGCGGTGGTAAATCATCTTCAAAATCAATCCTTGCTTCAATTTCAGTTAAGACATTCAAACATTTATTTCGCAAATATTTAAGAGCATGTGCGAGTTTACCTCGTAGAGAGGCGATCGCTGATTGGGCTGCTTGTGCAGATTTCGCGCCTACTAGATCATTAATACTTTCAGCCTGCGTAAGATCGATTCTGCCATTAAGAAAGGCACGTAAACTAAACTCTCCTGTTTCCGCTAGTCTTGCACCTTGCTCTAAACACAGATTCAGTACCTGTTGCACTGCTATAATGCCTCCATGACAGTGAAATTCCACCACATCCTCACGGGTAAAGGAACGAGGAGCCTTCATCAATAACAATAGGCTTTCATCAATTGTGGCTTTGGTTAAGGGATTTTTGATATAGCCATAGAGAATACGGTGGCTTTCCCATACCTGTTTGCCGCCTGCGTAAAAGATTTGCCTAGCGATCGCCTCAGCGCGATCACCCGATAATCTCACAATGCCCACACTACCTTGTTGTGGGGAAATCGCCGTAGCGATCGCCGCGATCGTATCAGATAGACTCATTTAAACTCATATATAAATAGAACTTACGCAAGTCTAACGAATTTAAGGTTCTGCGATTTAATCAAGACTCAAAATTTTTTGGTGTGGTCAAGATCACACCAAAAAATTTTGAGTCTTGATCTGTGGCGCACACGCTGCGCGCACCACAGATTTTTGGGTTTTATATGTAATTTTACTCAGCTATTTAAACCTGATTAAAGCAAACTTTCATTGATTTTTTGGATAATTATTGATTCATAAGAATTAAAATAGAATTAGAATAATTGCAAGACTAAATAGCTGTAGATTGGGGATAAAAAGCATATTTGATACTAATAGGGATAGCTTTTCAAGGCTTCATGCTCATTACCTATAGCTAATGTCTCATAAATGTTCTGAGCAATTTTGCATCTGGGTTTTATTGAATTATGATGACACTTATGAATGGTGACCTACCAACTTACCCAGAAAGCCATCGTGGCAAATCTTCTAAAAAAGTTACTACCAAAAAATCATCATCAAAAAAAAATATTCACGAGTCTTTAGGATTACATCAAGCAATTTTGGATAGCGCAAACTGTTCAATTATTGCCACAACCGTAGATGGGGTAATTAGTGTTTTTAACAAAACAGCGGAGAATTGGTTGGGATATTCCGCTTCGGAAATAGTCGGTAAGTTTACCCCTGAGTGTTTTCATGATCTGAAAGAAATCAAACAAAAGGCGATCGCATTGTCTGAAGAACTAGGAGTTCCTATTAACGCAGATTTTGAAGTACTTGTAGCTAAGGCAAAACTAGGAAAAATCGATGAAGGGGACTGGACATATATTCGTAAAGATGGCTCAAGGTTTCCTGTAACCCTTGCTATCTCTGTATTGCGTGATGGAGACAATGAAATTACTGGATTCCTCGTCATTGCCAATGATATTACCAAACAGAAGCAATCTGAGCAAAAACTCCAAAAGATATTACATGAATTAGCATTTCAGAAATTTGCCCTTGATCAAGTGGCAATGATTGTTGTGACCGATCTAAATGGAAATATTACCTATGTCAATAGCAGATTTTGTGAAATATCTGGATATACTGAAGCAGAGCTATTAGGTCAAAACTATCGACTAATTAATTCTCGATATCATTCCCAAGAATTTTTTACTGATTTATGGGATATGGTCGCCATTGGCAAGGTTTGGCGTGGCGAAATTCGGAATCAAGCTAAAAACGGCAATTATTATTGGACTGACAGTACTATCATCCCTTTGCAGGATGAACATGGTAAACCTACTCAATACTTCGCAATTCTCTTTGATATTAGTAATCGTAAACACATTGAAGAAATCTTGCGCTTAAGGGAACGGGCGATTGCTGCATGCCACGATGGAATTGTGATTACAGACTGTCGTATGCCTAACAATCCCATTGTTTTTGTCAATCTAGCCTTTGAAAAAATCACTGGCTATTCTGCTAGTGATGTAATGGGAAAGAATTGTCGTTTTTTACAGGGTGATGATGTTTTTCAACCTGAAAAAGAGATAATCCGCAAAGCAGTTGCTGCGGGAAATCCTTGTAAGGTCGTGATAAGAAATTATCGCAAAGATGGCACATTATTTTGGAATGAACTCAGTATTTCTCCCATCTTTGATGAACATGGTAAACTAACGCATTTTATTGGTATTCAGACAGATATCACTGAACGCAAAGAAGATAAGAAAGATTTAAAGAGGCAAATGCGCCTTACCACTTTATTTAATCGCATTACCAATGAAATACATCAGAGTCTAGATGTTAACAATATTTTCCGAACTGCGGCTCACCAGATCCAGGTAGCTTTTCATGCAAGTCGTTGTCTCATCTATCGATTGGAATATCCATCAGTTAATCAGGAGCAAACACAATTCTCTCAACCAAACATCTCTCTCATGTCGGAACAGTTATCCGAAAGTGCTTTTTCAGTTAAAGATCTTGAAATACCTCTATTAAATAGTACTTTTGGTCAAAAGATCGCTAGCCAAGATCATGCGATCGCGATTACTAATGTTTACACCGAACCTGAGTTAGATGAATTTGGCGATTTATTTTATCGGATGCATTTGCGATCTCTATTAACCATCCGCACATCATCCCACGGATTAACCAATGGGATTATTATCTTGCACTATTGTAATAGTTTTCATGAATGGACAATCGAGGAAAAGAAATTACTAGAATTAGTAGCAAATCAAGTTAGCATTGCTCTATCTCATGCTCATACGCTAATGCAGGAAACTCGTCAAAAGCAACAATTAATTAAGCAAAATACTGAATTAGAAGAAGCAAAAATCATTGCTGAAGCTGCTAATCGTTCTAAAAGCGAATTTTTAGCAACAATGAGCCATGAAATTCGGACTCCGATGAATGCAGTGATCGGTATAACAGGTGTTTTACTCGATACCAACTTAAATAAGGAACAGCGAGAATTTGTGGAAATTGTCAAGAATGTGGGCAACACTATGCTGACAATTATTAATGATATTTTGGACTTTTCTAAAATTGAATCAGGGCATTTAGAATTAGAAGAAAAAAGCTTTGATTTACAGGTCTGTTTAGAAGATACTATTGAGTTGCTATCGGTAAAGGCTATAGAAAAAGGTATTAAGTTAGGTTATCTAATCCATCCTGATGTGGAACTTCTCGTAATTGGTGATATGACCAGATTGCGCCAAGTATTAGCTAATTTGATTGATAATGCGATTAAATTTACAAGTCACGGTTCTGTTAATATTTCAGTCACCCAGTCGCCAGTCTCATATTATGAGCGCTGTGATCTCAGAAATCAACACGAGGAATCACAGCTATTGCGGACAATCCAGTTTGCGGTCAAAGATACTGGTCTCGGTATTCCTAGCGATCGCTTACATCGACTTTTTCAACCCTTTAGCCAAGTAGATGCGTCAACAACCAGACAATATGGAGGTACTGGTCTCGGCTTAGCAATCAGCAAGCGCCTATGTGAACTCATGGGAGGCACAATGTGGATAGAAAGTCAGCATCTAAAAGGTTCTACTTTCTACTTTACGATTACTGTCCCTGAAACAAGTTTTTCCTATTCACACAGTAACGATGATAGATCTTTTGTAACTAAATATCCATTCACAGGCTCAACTATTGAGCATATTAATTATGAACGCTATCAGCAAAACTATTCTTTTGATCCGAGGATGGCAAGAAATCATCCATTACGAATTTTATTAGCCGAGGATAATGTGATCAATCAAAAGGTTACTATCCATATCTTACAGAGGATGGGCTATCGAGCTGATGTTGTGGCAAATGGATTAGAAGCCTTAGCTGCTCTCTGTCATCAAACCTATGATGTTGTCTTTATGGATATGCAAATGCCAGAAATGGATGGTTTAGAGGCAACTAGACAAATATATAAGAACTTACAAACTGGAAATCTGATTTATAGACCGCGTATAGTAGCGATGACAGCAAATGCCATGCAAGGTGATCGCGAAGTTTGTTTAGCAGCAGGTATGGATGATTACCTAAGTAAACCAATTCAAAATGCTGAACTGGTAAGAGTTTTGCTAGAGTCTCAACCAGTTACGCCAAATATATCTACGCCATTATCGATTAACATTGGGACTCTGATTGAAACTGCTAACGATATTGGTGGTGAAGATTCGTCCTTTTTGAGTGAACTAATCGATAGTTATCTGGATAATTCGCGATCACTCCTTCAAGAGTTATATACTAGCTTTGCACAGCAAAATTTTGATTTGATGTTGCGTACAGTCCACACCTTAAAATCTAGTAGCGGTATGATTGGTGCAGAGGATTTATCAGAACTATGTCGGGATCTCGAGATAAATCTAAGTAATCAAAACCATAAAGGTTTAGATATCAAAATCAATAAGATAGCTGACGAGTACGCAAGGGTTAAGACTGAGTTAGAACATAAAAAATACAATTAATGCAAATCTTACTGCCTAGTTTTGTCCAATATCGTGTAGTTATGTAATGACAACCGAAGATCGCGATAACAATAAGCATCCTCCTCAAGAAGAAATTATTTCTGAGATAACAGCATCCGAACCCGCGCTAATTTTAATTGTGGATGATGATATATTTATGCGGAAAATTTTGGTGCGTTATTTGGAGCGCGAAAACTATCGAGTTGTTGAAGCAGCCAATGGATTAGAAGCATTGAAACTTTTCCAAGAGTATCAACCAGATTTGATATTGCTAGATGCGGTGATGCCTGTATTGGATGGTTTTGAATGCTGTTTAAGGCTCCAAAAATTACCGCAGGGGGATCATACTCCTATTTTAATCATCACTGCACTTGAGAATCGTGAATCTGTTGATCGAGCCTATGAAGTGGGCGCTTCAGATTATGTGGCTAAACCAATTCATTGGGCAGTATTACGCCACAGGGTAAGGCGTTTACTTGAACAAGCAAATTTGCGCCAGAAATTAGAGTCCGCGAATCGACGTTTGGCTGTAGTTATCAAAGAACTTCAACGATTAGTCTCCATCGATGGCTTGACTCAGGTTGCCAATCGCCGATGTTTAGATGAATATCTAGAACAAGAATTTAAGCGTTCTTGTAGAGAAAAAATCCCTATCTCCTTAGTTTTATGTGATATCGATTTTTTCAAGAAATATAACGACAATTACGGACATCAAGAAGGGGATCTTTGTTTACAAGCTGTTGCTCAATCAATTAGCAAAGCTACTAACCGTCCTGCGGATTTAGTTGCTCGTTATGGGGGGGAAGAATTTGTGATTGTATTACCGAATACAGATCAAGAGGGCGGCATGAACATTGCTGTGAAGGCGACAGAATTGGTGCGATCGCTCCAGATACCCCATGATTATTCTGAAGTTGCCCCCTATGTAACGATTAGTTGTGGCGTAGCAACACTGTTTCCCCATCAACATACTCAGGCAATCAATTTACTTCTTAAATCTGCTGATCGTGCTTTATATGTTGCCAAAGCAGAAGGACGCAATTGTGTACGTCAAAGTGACTTAGGAAATGATTGAAAGCAGAAAATTATTCCTACCAAATCTTCTTTTACTTTTGCTTTAGTTATAGCGTCTCGTAAAATACTGATTAGTCTCCCCGTCTTTGGCAGAGAAAAAAGCCTTTAGATAGCACTGTTAGGACTTACGCATTGGGTAGATGTGATGCGGGCTTTGCCCGCATCACATCTACCCAATGCGTAATAAATTCGTTCGGTTTGCGTAAGTCCTAACTGTAAGGGATAGATAGAAGCCAATTAAAGTATCAACGCGAAGCAACCCAACTTTAATTTGAGGTTTATGTCCTAAGCAGCTTTTGCAATGCTATAACTGAATTGCTTGGAAAACTCTACAATGCCTTAACTTTGCTTGCAACTCATGGTAAGTTCATAATTCAAATAAATACTCAATTTAGATGTTGAACCAAATCTATGGAATGGCATATTACTGATGCACAAAGCTTAGCAATCATTGATCAAGAAATTGGTGAACACTCACTATCACCATCCGAATATGAGATTGTGCGCCAAGTAATTTATGCCACAGCAGATTTTGAGTATAAACATCTTGTAAGGTTTTCCGAGCAGGCTTTGCAAGCGGGAGCCTCAGCTCTAGCAGCCCGTACTACCATTGTTGTCGATGTTCCTACTGTGCATGCGGCTATCTTTCCCAAGGTCTGCGATACCTTTGCCAATCCGATTTATTGTGGTGTTGATGCGATCACTCGTCCGCAAAAAGGTAAAACTCAAGCTGCTTGGGGAATCGAGACCTTAGCAAAGCGCTATCCTGAAGCCATATTTGTGATTGGGGAATCGCAGTCTGCATTGACAACTCTAGTAGATTTGATCGAAGTTGAAGAAGTGAAGCCTGCTTTAGTGATTGGTGCACCTGCTGGCTTTATTGACAATGATGTGATTAAGTCACGGCTCAATGATTCACAAATCCCCCATATTCGGGTCGATGGGCGTAAGGGGAATGCAATCGCAGCCTCTGCCATATTTAATGCATTGGTGAGCTTAGCATGGCAAGCTTATGGCACCTATGTAGGATACTGAGCACATCCGCAAGGGGCGTAATTACTCAAATCACTGTAGTAAGTGCATCCTTAAGAGTCATACTCAAATCGCTGTAAAATGTCATGATGTTAGGACTTATGAGGATTTTGGAGACCCATGAACTTTAGCCTGAGCCTTAGTCTAAGTTTAGGTCGCATTTGGGCGATCGCTACCAATGTTTTTCGCGAAACAGTGCGTGAGCAGGTGCTTTATCTGTCCTTGCTATACACCTTAATTGTGGTATCAGCAATGATGTTGTTGCCAGAGTTTTCCTATGACTCCTCGGCAAAAATGATTGTCGATACGGGTATTGCCGCGATCGAGGTGGTGAGCTTAATTGTGGCGGTTTTGGTTGGGACAAATCTGATCAATAAAGAAATCGATAAGCGAACCATTTTTATTCTCATTGCGAAACCAATGCATCGCGCTGAGTTTGTCCTTGGTAAGCATCTAGGATTGACAGCCGTAGTCGGTGCGCTCGTATCAATTATGAGCATCATTTTTATTATCTTGATGGCTATCAAACAAATTGCGATTCCGATTTCTGCAATTCTCACAGCAAACTTTTTCATCTTTTGGCAGATTATGCTGTTGGGGGCGATCGCTATTTTCTTTGGCACATTTACGGGTTCTCTCATTGCCTCTTTGCTTACCCTTGCAGCTTATTTGATTGGCAACTTTAGCCGTGACTTACTGCTTTTAGGGGAAATCTCGAAAAATCCTAGTTTACAATCAGTAACTCGTACTTTCTATATGATTTTGCCTGATTTATCCCGTGCTAACCTCAAGAATGAAGCAGTATATAATATCCTGCCAAGCTTAGCCGATATGTTCAGCAATGGTGTGTATATCCTGAGTTATGCGTTATTAACTCTCGCGCTCTCTATTCTCATTTTTGCCCGTCGTCAGTTTTAAATTACCTAGGTTCTTCGCCAAAGGCGAAGAACTCGCCCCCCAATTATTAGATAGATATTAATTCCCAAAATTATGAAACCTTCTCAAAACCCATGCCCCGATCCCCCGTCTTATCAAGTTCGTTTTGCAGTGATCACAGTTAGCGACACCCGCACACCTGAAACCGACAAAAGCGGCAACTTTATCAAACAGTCCATGATTAATGCAGGGCATTTGCTAGAACACTACACGCTTGTCAAGGATGAACCTGATGAGATTCGATCGCAAATGCACCAGTTGGCAGCAATCTTTGATTTGGATGCAATTATTCTCAATGGCGGAACGGGAATTGCGCCAAGAGATACGACCTATGATGCGATCGCGGCTTTGCTCGAAAAGACCTTGCCTGGGTTTGGGGAGATGTTTCGGTATCTGAGTTGGCAGGAAGTAGGCTCAAGGGCGATCGCCTCACGGGCTGAAGCTGGGATTTATCAAGGCAAATTAGTATTTTCGCTTCCTGGGTCGAGTAATGCAGTGAAACTAGCGATCGAACAACTTATTTTGCCAGAGATTATCCATTTAGTGCGCCAGCTAAAAGGATTACATTAAGTCTTTTAGAAACGCTGCTTCTTAGCACTTCTAAAAGATACAGCATCACCTAATCGCAAAACTTTTCCCGCTTCGGCTAGGGGAATTCGTGTATTTAAGGCAAAACGATAGAAATGATTGAAGCGCGATCGCTCCACATTGTCTGGCAAACTCGATTCTCTTTGACTAGTAAAATTCTTTTGAAATTCAGGATAAACTAAGCCAGAGAAGGGATCGCGGGTAGGGACGGAGCATCGTTGACAGGGATTTATGCCGAGAAACTGGACATCACCAATTGTAAAGGGAACAGTTTCTCCAGACTTGGCAAATAGCTGATCTTCCCAAAAAGCTTCCGTATCTGCAATTTCCAAATTAGTGCGGAATCGCCGACGAATCTGTTCGAGGTCAATTTGGGAATGCTCATACCAGCTCTGAACTGTTTTTAGAGAGGCTTCTGAGACAACCGTAGCTCCCCATGCGTCAGGATCATCGGGAAATCCATTGGTCACGTTTTGTCGCAGTTCTACGGGTTTACCAAAAAAAATACTGAACCAATTAACTAAGGATGCTCTTTCTTTATCTAAATGGAAAGTACATACTTCACTCTGATTTTGGATGTGCAAACTCACCATCCGATTATCTAAGTCGTAACTTGCCCTAATTAAATGAATTTTGGAGTTACGCTTGCCGTTAACATAATGTCCATTTTGATCAAATATGGCAAACTCGCGATCACCTGTTAATGATCCACCCGATGTAATAGTGACTTCATCTAAAGAGATCGGATCAAGAGATTTGATAGGAAAAACTAGAATTCTGCTGAGAATTGCCATAAAATGCCAAAAACTAGATATTTTTTAGGAAATTTAGCGAATCCTTAAACATCTCATTCAGAATAAATAGTTCAGTCCTTGCGGCTAAGGTGCGGTTATACACCAATCAAGCGCAACCCGTTTTCCTTTTCAGCAAGGCTACTTTCTCTGGATTCCTATAGAATCAGTACTTGAAAGTTTTTTGTGTCATATTCACATTATAGTATCTATTCTGTGAAGTAATATAGTCAATATAAAGCCGTCATAGAAGAATGGGGATGGCTAATTAAATTTTTCGATGAAATGCTGCCTGAAGCCTGATAATAATAAAGCTAAAGGTATTTTTGGTTTAACTAAAATTTCATTTCTAGGGTAACCAAAATCTAGCTTTGTGTTGAGTCCCAAGCAATATATCTAAAGCGCAGAACAGCTAAGAATAGAAAAAATTAAGCATGACCCGTATTTGTACGATTAGCAAAGCGATCTCAATTACATCAGCAACAGTAGCTAATATTGATGAAACCGCACAAAAAAATATCGAGATATTCGGCATTGTTTCTGATAGTCGCAAACTCAAAACTGGTGAATTATTTGTCGCATTAACGGGCGAAAATTTTGATGGTCATGGATTTGTGGCAGCCGCGATCGCACAGGGGGCAGTTGCTGCAATAGTTAGTCACGAATGGGCAAAGTCGGAAGCTGCCAAAGGCTTGCCTGTACTTGCAGTTAGGAATACACTTACTGCTTATCAAGATTTAGCAAGATGGTGGCGAACACAATTTCAGCAACCAGTAATTTCTGTAACAGGCTCCGTTGGCAAAACCACAACTAAGGAAATTATTGCCAGTATGTTGGCTTGCTATGTCTCACCACATAAGCAAGTCCACAAAAGTCAAGCCAACCATAACAATGACATTGGTGTTGCTCAAACCCTATTGGCGATCGCTCCTGAGCAGCATGATTTTGTGGTTGTCGAAATGGGAATGCGCGGTTTAGGAGAAATTGAACGCCTAGCCCGCACTGCTTTACCGACTGTGAGTGTTATTACCAATGTCGGTACAGCCCATATCGGTAGATTAGGCTCACGGGAGGCGATCGCACAGGCTAAATGTGAACTTCTTGCGGAAACTCCTACCGATGGCACAGCTATATTAAATGCCAGCAATCCCCTCTTGCTAGAAATGGCAAGTAAAGTTTGGCAAGGCAAGACAATTACCTATGGTCTCGGTGTGGGTGATATCAATGGGGAACTGATCGGCGATCGCTTGCAGGTGGGAAATTTAACATGGGATCTCCCTCTACCTGGTCGTCACAATGCCTTAAATTTTCTTGCAGGATTAGCAGTACTCAAAGCTCTAAATCTTGATTGGCAACAAACAACTCAAGGAATTGGTAAGCTTGATTTACCATTTGGTCGAGCCCAGCTATATCAACTCCCCCATGATGTCGTGATTTTGGATGAGACCTATAATGCCTCTCCCGAAGGAATGTTGGCAGCACTGCGACAATTGTCAGATATGCCAGCAAAACGGCATTGGGTAGTACTTGGCACGATGAAGGAATTAGGCGAGATGTCTACACAACTCCATCGCCAAGTTGGACAGTCAATTAGTAATTTGGGAATAGAAGGGGCAATTGTTTTAGCTGATGGCGAAGCGGATGCAATTCTTGCTGGGGCGAATGGTTCGCTAGAATACGCGATCGCCTGTCATTCCTATGAGGATATTACTCAAACTCTATTGCAAAAAGTCAAAAGTGGTGATCGAATTCTGTTTAAAGCTTCACGATCAGTCGGAATGGATCGAGTTGTAGAAGCATTTCGCAAAAATTGGCAATAAAAACAATCAGTTAAGTAGCTAGACATAAGTAAACTAAAAACAGAGAAGTTTGTTCCGCCCGCTACGCGGGCGGAACAAACTCTAGTTATAGGTTTTAATTAAGTTGAGCTACTTGACTGATTGTTTCATCAAGTGATTCTATAGGAAAATCCCGCAAAGGTATTGCTTAGCAATGCTTCTATGGAATGGAAATAGTAAAAATAGAACCATTAGGTTTATTCTCTTGAACAGTGATGTTGCCGCCGTGAGCCTCGATCGCTAATTTACAAAAAGCTAAACCCAAACCTAGCTGTGAGGTACTTTGAATAGGAGTACCAATCTCGTATTTCTCAAAAATTACTAACTTCTTGCTATCACTAATTCCTACGCCCATATCTGCAACGCTAATACTTACACCGCCGTCATCAGGATAGTTGACGCTAACTGTAATTTGACTATTTGAAGGAGAAAATTTAATAGCATTGGAGAGGAGATTATCGAGAATGCGACGAAATACAGGCAAATCTATATAAACTAACTTACCCTCTGGTAGATTTAGGCTCAGTTTTAATTTTTTTTGAGAAGCGATCATTTCAAAATCTTTAATTACTGAGGTACACATTTGATTGATATCAGCACTCATATACTCGAGAACCATCTTTCCCGATTCTATTTTTGCCATTATCAGAAGACTATCAATGAGAGATTGTAGTCGATAACCACTACGGTTAATACGCTCAATTTTTTCAGGTCTTCGAGACTCAGGCAGATATGGATCGCTTAGGAGTTCTGAGGATAGCAAAATTGTTGACAATGGATTGCGTAAATCATGGACAATCATATGCACCATATCTTCTCGCATCTTTAAGAGAGATTGGAGATCCTCATACTGTTGCTTAATCCGAATCATCGATTTGATTCTTGCCCGTAACTCTAAGCCATTGACAGGCTTACTTAAAAAATCACTCGCTCCTGCATCCAAACATTGAGCCATGTCTTCTTTAGATGTTAAAGCTGTAACCATGATGATCGGAATGGTTCTCCACAGAGGATTACTTTTAATCTTTTTGCAAACATCTATTCCATTCAATTCAGGCATCGTCACATCTAGTAAGATTACATCAGGATGGAATATCTCTAACCGTTCCAATGCTTTGAAACCACTAGAAGCATAGTTGAGATCATAACCTTCATTATCTAAAAGAGCTTCAATTACATCAAAGTTATTAGGCTCATCGTCAACGATTAGAATTGCAGGATATTTTTTCATACATAGTCCTTAAACAATTATTTTAGGACTTACGCAATAGCCCTGTAATAAATTACGTTCTGAAAGCTTAAATCCGTTGAAACGGGTTGATTATAGGGTTTCCTTAGTCTGCTTTATCTGACTTTAGCTTTCAGCAAAGAACTTGAGTTCTTGGTTATTTTGCGTAAGTCCAAACTCTAAACAAATTAGCACTTTTAAAAAACTTTTTGGTTTGTTTTCTAGCGCAAAGCTCTGTAATTTCGAGATTTGTTGATCTGCTGCTGGATAGTAGTAGCTAAATGTGAAAGTTTAACTGGTTTAGTGAGAAATTCATCCGCACCTGCTTGTAAGCATTTATCATGATCACTTTTCATTGCTAGAGATGTCAGAGCGACGATGGGAATATGGCGGATATCAATATTGGCTCGAATTTGCTTAATTGCTCCTAAACCATCTAATACAGGCATTTGAATATCCATCAAAATCAAATCAGGGACGTGAGCGATCGCCATATCTACGGCTTCTTGTCCATTAGCAGCTACGATTAAGCAATATCCACGATTAGACAAATAATCGGCAAAAGTTTCCACATTGGTTGGGTTATCTTCTGCTAATAAAATCAAGGGATAAATTAAATCATCTGTGTCTAGATTGTCCTCCAAATTATGGTTGGTTTTTGGGTTGACAAGAGCATAGGTAAAGTGATCGTCGTTAGTATTGGGGCTAAGTTTACCCGTGTGTGGTAGCGCGATGGAAAAGCAACTACCTGCGCCAACTTGACTCTTTACACCAACACAACCGCCATGTAACTCCGCAATTTGTTTAACAAGCGTTAGCCCTAGCCCTGTACCTGTATATTGTCGACTTAAACTACTATCGATCTGGACAAAAGTTTGAAATAGTTTACCAATATCTTCTGGAGCTATACCAATACCTGTGTCAATGACTGAGAAGATCAATGCATAGGGGAAATTGATATTGTCTGGTAAGATTGTGTCTTTAGAATTAATGAACTTAACTTCTAAGCAAATTTTGCCCGATGCAGGCGTAAATTTAACGGCATTACTTAATAAGTTAATTAGAGCTTGACGGATGCGTCTTTCATCAAGTTCGATCAAGCCTAAGTCAGGTTGGATATCTAAGCGCAGTTGAATATTTTTCTGGCTTGCCATTTGCTTGATAAAGCTAATACTTGACTTGCAAAGATATTCGATTGAGATAGGTGCAATATCTAGTTTCATCTTACCTGCGCCAATTTTAGCAACATCTAAGATGTCATTGATTAGCTCTAGTAAATGCCGTCCACTACTTTCAATTAGGTTTAGCGATCGCTTTTGTCGCTCATTCAAATCACCAAATACGCCAGATAGTAGTCCCTCAGACATCCCTAAGACCGCGTTCAGAGGAGTTCGTAGTTCATGGCTCATATTCGCGAGAAATTCATCTTTCAATTTTGTTGCACGAGCTAACTCTCTATTAGCATGAATTAGTTCTTCATTGGTGGCGAGCAGTATTTCCTCAGATTTTTTGCGATCACTAATATCTCTAACAATACAGGCAAGGGACAAAGTCTCATCAATCCAAGAATTTTGGATTGGGAATGCACTAAACAGCACGGGTATTGCATCAAAGGTTTGGTAATGACGCAAACGAAACTCTCCTTCCCATGTTTCATCCTGAGAAATTAAATCTAATATATTGCGTTTTACTACTTGATGATCTTCAGGAAAGTGCAGGTCAAATATCGATAGGAACTGAGTATTAGCAGGTAGTCCTAAGAGATCTCGCCCCGCACCATTTACATAGTTAAGTCGCCCATCACAATCAGCTAGAGCAATAAAGTCAGTGCTATTCTCTACTAACGTAATTAGTTTTTGGCGTTCAGCCATTTCGACAATAAGCTGTTGGTTCGCAAATTTGAGTTCACGCGTGCGCTGTTCTACCCTTGACTCTAATTGTTGATTGAGATGATACAGTTCTGCGATCGCTTCTTGACGCTCCATCTCTGCACTGACTCTAGGTGCAAATACCTGTAACATCGCATTTGCACGTTGCATATTTTGAATAGGTTGATTATTAAGGATACATAGACAGCCAATCATATCGCCTTTGCTATTATTAATGGCAATCCCTAAATAAGAAGTTGCATCTAGCTGTTTGATATAATTACAATCTGGGAATTGCTGCTGTAGATTATCTTCAAAGTAAAACTCACCTTCAGCAATAGTAATAGCCCATGGAGAATCCACCAAAGGAATAGTTTCTGATGTTGGTTGTAGCTGTCCATCTGACCAAACAGCAATTGATTCAAATTGATCTTCATTTAACTTGGCAACTGATACATAGTGAATTTCTAAAATATTTGCAATGTATTCTACTAAGGCTGGTAAGAAATTATCACCAATTTGTGTTGAAGATCCTTCCACCAAACTTTGAAGAGATTCTTCGGCTTGTTTGCGATCACTAATATTTTCAATAACCCCGATAAAAAGAGGCTGTGCATCACTATCACTATCATCAGCAATTTTAGAACTTGTAGTTCTTACCCAAATAATATGACCATCTTTGTGAAGGAGACGCTTTTCCATTTGGTAGCTTGTATCTTCCCCTGTTAGGACACGTTCTCGTAGTCGCAAGTTGTCTTGTATATCTTCGGGTAGCATATTGTCAGTAAATAGCATCTGCTGCAATTCACTTTCAGAATAGCCAACCATTTGCTGATAACAAGGATTAGTCCTTATAAATTTACCATCACTATCGGTAATCGCCATTCCAACAGCAGAGCGTTCAAACATACTACTTAATAGAAATTCACTAGCTTTAAGACGTTGTTCGCTCTCTTTTAAGGCAATCTCCGCTTTTTTGCGATCGCTAATATCCTCGATAATTTCTGCAATGCGATAGATTTCACCACGGGCATTTTTGACAGAAAAACATCTTCCCCAGACCCAACGTATCAAACCATCAGGACTGATAACCCGATACTCTTCGCTAAATTGGCCTACATGAGCTTTGGCTGTATAGAGTTGGATAATGCGATTACAATCACTAGGATGAAGAGAAGATAACCAAGAAGTTGGATCTTGATAGAGACTTTCGCAGGATTTACCCCATATGTTCTCATAAGCTGGACTCACATATAATACCTTACCAGAAGCAATTTCACGAATTACAATAGCACTCTGATTATTTTCCGCAAATTGACGAAACATATCATTACTATCAATTAGAGCATCCTTACTTTCTTTGATTTGACCTTCCAATAACCTATTGCGACTTTCTAGAAGTTCAATTTTTTCCTGCTCTAGCCGCGACATTTTCATTTCTAGCTGTGAGACTAACTTGTAAACCTCCATAGGTTGTAGAGTTTTGAGAATGGAACTTGGGGTAACAATTCCTAGCATTTCACTATTAGGATTAGTCACAACTACATGATCTGTCATCCGTTCTTGCATAATCTCATGTACGTTCCAGAGCGTCTCATCTGGTAGTACCGAGATAACAGGAAAACTCATTACCATCTGGGCTTGAGTCTGTGCAAGGTTTAACTTTAAAGCTAAATATTGAACGATATCACTCTCGGTAATAATTCCTAGGGGCACTAAAGCATGGTTTCGTGACTCCACAATTACGACAGAACTAACTTTACGTGAGGACATTAAATTAGCGATTTGGGCGACTGAATCAGTTGTCTGAGCATAGACAACATCTGTAACCATTACCTTATTAACCGCCAGTAAACGCAACATATCAAACATATCAATGGGGTACAGCAGTTGTCGCAAACTTGAGTAATTAATTAGTCCTAAAACTTCACCATTCTCATTGACTAGTGGTAGATGACGGACGTTATAACGTTGAAATCGGTTAATTACCACAAATACATCAGTAAATTCCTGTTCCAACAACGAATAAACAGGATATGTCATGACCTCTGCGATCACTGTTCCCAGTAGGTTGTGTCCTAGAGACGCCCCTACACTACGCTCAGCATTTTCAATCTGACCACAGAGCTTAATTAAGTCCCACTTGGTCAAAATCCCCACTAAATGGTTTGCCTCTGTCACCAAAATACAACTATTTTGAGCATATGATAATTGCAAATTTAGCTCTGAGTCATTGTTGCCAATTAGACTACAGTTTTTTGTGCTTGAAATCATTAAAGCGATCGCATCAGCAACTGTCGCATTCGCAGAAATCTTTAATGGTTCAAGCACAATTGCCTGTTCCATATATACCCATTCATTTTGTGCAGACATAGGCTTGACTGACTCTAAAATTTTATGAAATCTATAGCGAACCTTTCACTATCACAAGTTTTACTTTGATTTTTTCTCTTTTATCTAAGTATTCTCACAAGAGAACTTTTAAGGTTTAACGCCGAGCCAAGGATGAAATACTACAAAATCTAACTAATGAAGCAAACGATACTTCGTAAAGGGGCGATAGTCAAGAGATTATCTCGATGAGTTAGCAAGCTTGCCGAACTGTTGCAACCAAAGGAGCAAACGAATTTCTGACTAGCATCAAGCAAGTATTTTTGTGAAGGCAGAGTCGAAAGCGTTTACATGGTTAGCTTCATCTCAACTTTTGCAACTTTTTTGTCCTGTACTAAATTAAATCGCATAACCCATAGAGAAAAAAGATATCCTTAAAATTGCCGAGATCGGTAGTTAATAGCTATGCATAAATAACTTTATACATCAGAAGCGTGGGTCACCCGCTACCTGGACGATCTACACTCTGGTTTTGGGTTTTAATTATGCTGAGCATACTTTCTAAAGGAAGCAAATTACAAGTAGATTGAATAATGAAGTACATCCAAAAATTCACTTGTTGGGCAGTCTATGTAGGCATAAGTTTTAGTATTATCACCAACATTGCCCCATTCTCCGATCCCACATATGCCGAAGATAGTAGCCTAGGGATTGTGATGCGTCGGGGGCACTTGCGAGTAGGAATTGATGCCGCAATTGGTGGCCCTTATATGTTCTGGAATGCTCAAACTCAATTTTATGATGGTTTTGAGCTAGAAATCCTTCAAGAAATTGCAGCCAGATTAAATATTGAGCCACGTCCGATTAATATTCCTTGGACAACTCAGCCTGAGAATTTATCGTCAAGACAGGTTGATCTCTTGCTGAGTGCGCGGGAAGAGGGGGCGCTAGAAAATGGTGATACAAAGGGTAAATTTATAGAATCCTTGCCCTATTATCGCAGTGCCCAGCGATTGCTAATTCGATCTGATGGGACACAAGTTAAATCCTTGCGTGACATGATCGGTAAGAGGGTAGGAGTTGTTGCTAATAGTGGTGGTGCAGCGATCGCGGAGACATATAATAAAAATAGGGGTAATGCCATTCGACTATTCTCCTCAAGGGATCTTGATCGGATGATTATCCAATTACGTGATCGCCAACTTGATGCGATGATACTAGATGAGCCAGTAGCAGTATGGCAGGTAAGGAACAATCCTAGCTTTATAATTGTCGGTGAGCCTTTAATCCCGATTCGTCTAGTAGCGATCATCAACAAGGATGATGTATCCCTAAAAAAAGCGATCGATAAGGCTTTAACTGAGATGATTCAAGACGGTAAACTCGAACAGATACTTAAGAGGTGGAACCTGTGGGAAAGCCAGAAAACTTTAAAATCGGCAAAGGACTTGCCAGCTTCGGTGTTAGCGATTATTACGCCGTACTCGGTCTACCGTTAAATACCGATGCTGCTCACATTCGCAAAAAATTTTTGAAACTGGCTAAGATCTTGCATCCCGATATTTTTGGACGCACTGATGAAGAAAAGGACATCGCAACCAAATATTTTTCTAAGATGGTTAGTCCTGCCTATCAAGTCCTCAATAATGATCGCGATCGCGGTGAATACTTAGCCACCTTGAGAATATTTGCTCAATCTCAGAAACTAAAAGGTACTGCACTTACCCTGAGTTCGGAAATTGCTCAGAAACTATATCGGCTCCCCCACGAAATCACCTATACACAATTTGTGGAACAGGTTGCCCCGAAACAATACGAAACTCTAGAGTCGATTTTAGAATATACAGCAACTCTCAGCGAATTAAATCTTGTGTATTTAATAACACAATCTAGCCTCAGCTTTACGACAGTTAGCAGTGCTGCATCGGTTGCTCCCATTTCAAATCAGCCTAGTCAAACGGTAGCTCAAAATGTCAATGCTCAGCCCTATGTTGCTCCAAAACCTGCCCAATCTCCCGCACTGCGGAACCTAAATATGGCGGAACTATTTATTGCCAAGAAGCAATGGACGGATGCGCTCAAGGAGTTAATTGCCGCCGAGAAACTAGATCCCAATAATGCCAAAATCTATGCTTTCAAAGGTTTAGTGCAAATGAACCAAAATGCGACAGCGATCGCGAAGGCAAGTTTCCAAAAAGCACTAAAGCTTGATCCCAAAGAACCAACTGCACTGAAATATATTAATCAAGTGAGTGCAACTCCAGCACCTGCCAAGGCTCCTGAAAAGAAGGGTGGTCTATTTGGATGGGGAAAAAAATAATTTATATTTTCTCTAGCAGGTAGTGCTGCAAAGTAATTTTTTTAGTAATTGGATTGCGGGCGCTTCGCTCCCACAACCCAATTACATTGCATGACCACCTTAATTTTTATTATGTCTTCAGTAAAATAAAAATTATGACTAGAATTTTTGGGATTAATTTTTGGGATTAAAGATGTCGATCATTGCGATTGATTTTGGGACAAGTAATACGGCGATCGCCATCCTCACTTCTCAAGATGATTGGGATATAGATAAGCCCAAAACTTTATGCTTTGATGACATTTCCCGTGATTTTGTCACATCTGAAGGTATAGCTTCTCTTGTACCAAGTTTGGTCTATGTCAGTGGCAAGCAACAATTTCTCTTTGGTAAACAGGTGGAAAAAAAAGCAGGATCGCAAGTTAAAGAGCGGGATCATTCAAAGCGTTTATTTCAAAGCTTTAAGCGAGATATTGTTGCAAATTTCCGATCACCAGATCGCGAGATTGATGGTGAACGTTACGACGTGGAAGCGATCGCTGAAATATTTTTGATGGAAATATGGCAACGCTTAAGATCACAAAATATTGAACCAACCCAATTAATCTTAACTGTGCCTGTCGGTGCTTTTGAGGCATACCTCAACTGGTTTCATAGCTTTGCAGACAAAATTCAAGTTCCGAATCTAAAAATAATTGATGAATCTACGGCAGCCGCCTTAGGCTATGCTGTAACTCGCCCCAATGCGTTGGTATTAGTAATTGATTTTGGTGGTGGAACATTGGATCTCAGTTTGGTGCGAACTGCACCCATTAATAAAAAATCTCAATTTACTAAAGCCGAAGTGATTGCCAAATCCGATGCTCATATTGGTGGGATCGATTTTGATTGCTGGATAGCAGAACATTTCTTGCGACAATGGGGAATAACGCGATCACAAATTAGTGAAAATGATTGGCTAAAAATTTTAAAACTTGCAGAACAGATCAAAATTAAATTGTCGTTAGTGACGGAAGTAACTGAAACTTGGCTAGATGAGCAGATGATGACCCGTGAAATGATCCTTTCACAAGCAGAATTGACTGATATTCTCGAACAAAATCAGATGCTCGATCAGTTACGTGAGGCTATTGATGAAGTGCTAACACTTGCCTTGAATAAAGGCACAAGCAAGGCAGCCATTGAGCAAGTTCTCTTAGTGGGAGGAAGTTGTCAAATTGTCGCCATTCAGCAATTAGTAATTTCCTATTTCGGTAAATCTAAAGTCAAACTCGGTAAACCTTTTGAAGCAGTTTCTCATGGAGCCTTAGTTTTAGGACAGGCGATCGCCATCGAAGATCATCTCCGTCATAGTTATGCGATTCGCCTATGGGAACCATACCTCAATCAATATTCTTTCTATACCTTATTTGAGAAGGGGACAACATATCCTTGTCAGCGTCCCGAACCACTGATCCTCCAAGCAGCGATCGCAGCACAAGCAGAAATCTGGCTAGACATTGGTGAAGTTGCGGATATTTCCCAATCTGAAGTTACCTATGATGCTCTAGGGCGCATGACCAGCAGTCAATTGTTAAAGCAGTCCGATTTCCGTTCCCTCTCAATTAATAGCAGAAACGGTCCTAGACATAACTCTGAAGCTGTCCATAAGGTGATTAATCAGGATCAATCTGAATCAAATCAAGTTTGCATTGCGCGGCTCGAACCCCTCGGACAATTAGGCAGCGATCGCATTGCTGTGGACTTTGCCATTGATGAGCGTCGAGTCTTGATCGCGACGATTAAAGACTTACTTACTGACAAATTGTTAATAAATCAACAAGCGATCGCCAAATTAGAATAAATTTTTCAAAGGATTAATTTGCAATCCTTTGAAAAATTTATTTGGATTTTATGAAAGCATAACTTTTTGCACATCCTAGGGAAATTTTTGAAATCACGGCGAAGCCTCGACTGCAAAAAATTTCTTTGTTATTTAGTTCAGCGTAAAGCGTTGTAATAGAAATTTGGGTTTGATTTAAGCTTATGCCTAGCTTAAATTGACTGAAATTTTGTAGAATCTAAGAATCTATATCCTAACGTTCTGATTCTAGATTTGTAAAACACTATAATTTTCAGAAGATAGCAGGCAGCACTTGTGACATACACTCGATCTAAACACTCCCGCCTGATGATTGCTGTCTTACCTGACGAATCCTCAGCCTTTGAAGCATATCGTCTTCTTCAATGTCATGGTATTTCTCCAGAAAATTTAGCACTAGTTGGCAAGGGCTACAGCAGCCCCGATAGTGTTGGACTTTTTAATCCCACACACACGACATGGCGTTATGCAAAGCGGGGAATGTTTTGGGTGGGAACCTTCAGCATTCTCATGGGGATGTTTTTGCATTTGATTTTTAACTTGCAGTTGCCTAATCTTGATTGGCATCAAACACTACTAATGATCGCCTCAACCTCAGGAATTATTGGTATTGCGATTGGGGGGGTGATTGGAACTTTGTATGGATGGTTTTTTAAGAGTAGCCTTTCAATTTCCTGCCGAAATTGCTTGGATCGAGGACAATATCTATTAATGCTTGAGGGGTCAGAAACTTTAACTCGTCGCGGACGCGAGATTCTCGATAGTTATACAGTCAAGCCTTATTGAACTTAATTTTGGGTCAACGTCAGTTAGACGATTTCCCTCCAATTGCGCCGCGCTTCGCACGGTGCAATTGGCACTATAGAACTCATGTTTATTTAAGATTAATATATGAAATGTCGCTAAGCCTATGCTTAAACTTTGGCTAAGCCACTGTGACGCAGTAACGGTGAGGTGCTAGGCTCACGTCCTCGGAATGTTTTAAAGACCTCCATTGGATGCTTACTACCACCAAGAGCTAAAACTGTATCGCGATAGAGTCTACCAGTTGAGGCGATCGCTTCTTCATTTTCTAGTCCTGCTTCCTCAAAGGCAGCAAAAGCGTCAGCGCTTAGAACTTCAGCCCACTTATAACTGTAATAACCTGCGGCATAGCCTCCTGCGAAGATATGACCAAAGGAGCAGAGGAAATTATCTTCAGGCAATGGTGGAATAACCATGGTTTTTTCAGCAAGGCGCGATCGCACTTGGATGGGAGTCTCGCCACTACCGACTTGATAACGATGGTGTAGCTCAATGTCCACGAGGCTAAAATGCAACTGACGCAACATTGCTGAGCCACTCATGTAGTTTTTGGAATCAACAAGCTTTTGGTAATAGCTTTCTGGTAATGTTTCGCCTGTCTCGTAATGCTTTGCCATTCCAAACAAGGTGGCGCGATCATAGCACCAGTTTTCCATAAATTGACTGGGCAGTTCGACAGCGTCCCATTCCACATTATTGATGCCTGAAGCACCCGAATAGTCAACCTTGGTCAACATATGCTGTAAGCCGTGTCCAAACTCATGAAAGAGGGTTTCCACTTCGCCAAAGGTCATCAGGCTAGGCTTACCATCAACAGGAGGAGTCTGGTTGCAAATGAGGTAGGCAACGGGTAAACGAGTGATCGGTTGACCATCTTCGATGACCTTAGCGCGTCCGATACAGTCATTCATCCATGCGCCACCACGCTTCTCGGCTGGGCGACTATAGGGGTCAAGGTAAAAATAGGCGATCGCTTCATTGCTTTCGTTCTGAATCTCAAAGAAGCGCACGCTCTCATGCCAAATGGGAGCTTTACCATCCGCAGGAACTACGGTAACACCAAATAAGCGATTCACAAGGGCAAAGAGACCTTCGAGGACTTTGGGCAATGGGAAATAGGGACGCAATTCTTCAACGGTAAAGTTAAACTTAGTTTCGCGTTGACGTTCTGCCCAGTAGGCGGTATCCCAATGCTTGAGTTCTTCTGTTTCACCTTGAGATTTAGCAAATTCCTTTAATTCGGCAAATTCGGCAACGGCAGCAGTGTAACTTGATTGGCGCAATTCCTCCAGCAATTTCTCCACAGCATCGACATTAGGAGCCATTTTGCGAGCGAGACTCAGTTCTGCATAGGTGGCATAGCCGAGTAAATTTGCCTTTTGTTGACGCAATTCAAGAATGCGATCTATCAATGGAGAGTTGTCAAATTCACCACTTGCAGCACGGCTGACAAAAGCTCGATAGAGCTTCTCACGTAAATCACGGCGACGGCTATGCTGCATAAAGGGAACATAGCTAGGGAAGTCAAGGGTAATACACCAAGAACCATGTTCAGGTGTGGCTTTGTCATCACCATCAAGTCTTGCGGCTTGGGCGGCTTGAGCTAACAAACTGGGTGGTAAACCTTCGATTTCTTCGGGCAAGGTGAGAGTCATGCTAAAGGCTTTGGTGGCATCTAGCACATGATTAGAGAAGTTTGTTGATAGTTCTGCTAGTTCCATTTGAATAGCGTTAAACTTCTCTTTCGCTTCACCTTCCAAGCCGACACCCGATAGCTCAGCATCGCGGATGGCTGCTTCAATGATGCGTTTTTGGGCAGGATCGAGGCTATCCCACTGTGCCGATGTATAGATTGCTTTGTAAGCCTTGTAAACTGGCTGACTTTGGCTGAAGCGGTTGAAGAATTTGATTACACTGGGCTGAACAACTTTGTGAGCATCACGAAGTTCTACGCTATTTTTGACACTGAGCAAATGCTCGATCGCACCCCATGCCCAACCGATGCGCTCAGTGAGGCGCTCTAGTGGCTCCACTAATCCAGACCATGTGGGTTCGAGAGTTGTTTCGAGAGCAGTTAAGCCCGCATTTACTTCTTCAAGTAATTGCGTCACCGCAGGGATGACTTGTTCTGGTTTAATTTCTGGAAATGGTGGTAAACCTTTACCAATTAAAAGAGGGTTAGAAACTTCACTCATAAATAATCTTTAAGATTTGTAAATATCTGATTTGATTATATCGCAATCCTGAAAGGTTTGAGGAAGCCTATCCCATAGAGATCAGACTGCTCAAATTCAAAAGACTACTTCAGAGATGTAATTCCTGCGATTAAGCCTTGGCAAACATTGGTGAGAAATTCTAAATCGAGAGTCTCTAGGCGATCGCTACTTTTGTGATAGTGGGGATTTCGCATATTGGCTGTATCCGTAATCATTAAAGCCTTGTAGCCTGCATCCCAGAAAGGAGCATGATCGCTGCGGCGCGTATCGGGTATCGCCAAACCACGCCAACCTGCGGGGAGCCATTCACTGGGGACTGTTGATTTCATATGATGCTGCAAATGGATCAGATCGGGAATTGTGGCAATGTTGCCGATCAAACCAATAAAGTCGCCTGTATTAGGATAAAACCTGTCTAAACCTGCGGGATAGCTTTGTGAGTGAGGATTGCGATCGCAATAGCCTAGCATCTCCAAGGAAATCATCAGGCGCAGCTTTTGCCGATCACCCTTGAGCTTCTTGGCATAGGCATGACTTCCCAATAAGCCATACTCCTCCATATCAAAGGCGATTAAGTGAACAGGATATTTGATGGGATTGGTAGAGAGATATTCCGCAAGTTCCAAAAGTACAGCTACACCTGAGCCATTGTCATCTGCACCAACGCAAGCAGGAACCGTATCATAATGTGCACCAATAATCAGAGGCGATCGCTGTTGTTGATCTTTAGCTGCAATTTGCAAAATCAAGTTTTGGTGCTTATTGCCATTCACCTCAAACTCATGAGTCACTACTTCACCGAATTTGGCGAAATGAGATCGGATATATTCCCTCGCAAATAAATGTCCTGCTGAGGCGTAGTAAGGATTACGCTCAATCACAATTTTTTCAAGATATGCGCTTAATCGGGATTGCAAGTTATTCATTGAATAGCCTTAATAGGATCAGACATTTACAGATTTGATGACTTCTGACTTTGCGTAAAAATATACTCCGATACGCCTCTGAATTTATCGCTAGATGGGAATGCTTAGCTTAAGCAGTTACGAAATCTTACCCATTGAGCAGTTCGTAATTGCGATGTTAACGGACCTGACGAGAAACAAAGTACTACCGAGTTTGTATGGCTTCGACTTCGCTCTTAAGGTGACAGGCAAGAATCAACACAAAGCGATCACTAGTCTGCATCTAAAATAAAAGGCGGCGCTAAGCGCCGCCTTTTATTTTAGATGCAGTGAAACTACCAGCTAGATTTCACAACACCAGGTAATAGTCCTTGATGAGCCATTTCACGTAAAACGTTGCGGCACACACCAAAATCTTTGTAATAGCCACGGGGTCTGCCAGTCAACCAGCAACGGTTGCGGTGACGGGTAGGGTTAGCATTACGAGGAATTTGTTGAATTTCGCGATGTACGGCGATCTTTTGTTGTTGTGTCAGTTCAGGACTGGCAAACTTTTCTTTAAGTGCTTCGAGCTTAGCTGCATATTTTTCAGCTAACTTAGCGCGTTTTTTCTCGCGCTCGATCATGCTTTTCTTAGCCATTGCGGTTCTATCAGGTGATGTAGAGGTAAAAGTCTAAAAATTTAATACAATTCGCGACAGTTACCGATCATAACCTAAATAGACAGGTTATTGAGTATAAATTTTTTAAATGCAATAGTAATCTGGAATATCTATCAGTGAACCTTAAACCTGAGGTGTATTGTTGACCAATCCTCACTCGATCGCTCCTTTTGCTCTCGCATCGCGTCCCCATGGATTAGCAAGATGGTTCCCATTAATTGCTGTGTTAAGTAACTATAAACGATCTTGGCTGATGCAAGACATTGGCGCTGGATTAGCCCTGACAGCGATTTTAATCCCCGCAGGCATGGGTTATGCTGAGGCTACTAATTTATCAGCCATTTATGGACTCTATGCCACCATTACACCCTTAATTGCCTATGCCATTTTTGGTCCTAGTCGAATTTTAGTCCTCGGTCCCGACTCCGCACTGATTCCGCTAGTTTCGGCAACTGTGCTACCACTAGCCAATGGTGATCCCATTAAGGCGATCTCGATCGCTGGTATGTTAGCCATTCTTTCGGGGGGCATGTGCATTATTGCTGGGATTGCCCGATTTGGCTTTATAACCGATTTAATTTCTAAACCCATTCGCTATGGATATCTTAATGGCATTGCTCTCAGCGTGATTATTAGTCAATTGCCGAAAATATTTGGCTTCTCGATTAATGCTAATTCAATGGGGGAAGAACTGAGGCTTTTTATTCAAAATGTCCATGATGGCAAAACTAATCATACGGCTCTCGCGATTGGCTTAGCTTGTTTGTGCGTAATTTTGGTTTTAAGACAGCTTGCGCCCAAGATTTCGGGGGTATTGATCGCCGTAGTTGGGGCAACCATTATTAGCTCTCTGTTTGATCTGTCGCATCAGGCAGGTATCTCTGTGATTGGTGTATTACCACAGGGTTTACCGACTTTGCAAATCCCCAAGATTACACCATTAGATTTACAAACCTTATTATCGAGTGGCTTGGCGATCGCCCTAGTTTCCTTTACGGATATGAGTTTACTATCACGGACTTTTGCAATTAGGGGTGGTTATAAAGTTGATCGCAATCAAGAATTAATAGCCCTTGGTCTTGCTAATATTGCCGCAGGATTATTTCAAGGTTTTTCAGTTAGCAGTAGTGCTTCGCGCACACCAGTAGCCGAGGCGGCAGGAGCCAAAACCCAAATTACAGGTCTCGTTGGCGCAATTTGTATTGCGATCGTTCTATTGTTTGCACCCATGCTATTGCAAAATCTGCCCCAATCAGCGCTCAGTGCCGTCGTCATTTCATCAGGGATTGCCATCTTCGAGATTTCGGGGACATTGCGACTGTATAAGTTACGAAGATTTGAGTTTGCTCTATCAATTGTTTGTTTTGCAGGTGTAGCCTTCCTTGGCGTGGTTCAAGGTATTTTTATTGCAGTTGGTTTAGCACTCTTCGCATTTGTATGGAGTGCATGGCGACCACATTATGCCGTCCTCGGGCGTGTTGATGGAATTAAGGGCTATCACGATGTTTCTCGTCATCCTGAAGCCAGACGCATCCCTGGCTTAGTAATTTTTCGTTGGGATGCGCCTTTATTTTTTGCGAATGCTGAAACATTCTGCGAACGAGTAGTGCAAGCTGTAGTAGCAGCCCCCACGATCACCAATTGGGTACTTGTCGCTGCCGAGCCTGTAACTGATATCGATCTAACCGCAGCAGATGCGATCGCTGAACTTGATAAAACTCTATGTCAAGCAGGAATCGAGTTATGTTTTGCGGAAATGAAAGGACCGACTAAGGATCGTCTCAAGCGCTATGGACTGTTTAACACCTTAGGCAAAGAAAACTTTTTCCCCACAATTGGACAAGCCGTAGATGCTTATTTGGAAATTAATCAAGTGGAGTGGAAGGACTGGGATGAATAAAGCTTTTGCGGATAATGTCCCACCAATGTTATCTAGCTTCGACTTCGCTTAGCTAACGTTGGCTGAGTGAAGTCGAAGCCACAGTCACTTTACTTTAATTAATGGCAAGTCCCTAATTTTAGAGAGAGTCACTTAGCATCTCTCTCTAAAAGTTTATGACTTAATCGAGACCCAGTCTCTCTTTAGTAATGCTCTAAATGTTGTGATGCCTTTAGAAAATCCATCGGGATCTTGTAAAGCATATTCAGGAAATTCTTCGTAGTTGCGCCATTGTTCTAATGGGCTATGACGCAAGTGCAAGACAGGCTCACCATCTTCACGCTTCCAGCACATTTGACCACCAGTTGGTATATTAGACATAGACTCCTCCTAATTATTTATTGGCAATTAAAGCAATCAATATGAGCTAATTGCTAACCCAATTGTGGTAATCTAAATATTAAATTCTGTAAATATAGTTACCTTAAAAATCTCTATTGTTGCCAAATTGACGTATGGAGCCAATGAATAATTAGTTCATTCCTAAGGAGGATTTATTGCATAATGTGCTGTAAAGATTATTTGTGAGGACGTTTGCTAATCCACAAATAATCATTTTTCTAACATTCTAATTAGTTCATTATAATTAAAAATTCCATAAACGTAGTTCGCCCATATATCACATAAAAGGCAATCCACGTTTCTAGGTTTTTAACGTTACCTACGCATAGCTATTTGGTAGTTAATCAGGCTCGGTAAATGTCAAAATAAACTTTAAAGTTGCGAGATTGAGGCGAAACGATGTCACTAAAAGCTGGTAAAGAGGCATTGTTGCGAAAACACTATACTGAAGCGATTGCCATCTTGACTGAATATAGCCAAGGTTGTGCAGATCCCACGTCCAAAGACTACGTGCAATCTCAGATTTGGCTCGTTTCGGCATACAAAAAAACAGGACGTGCGGATAAAGCGATCTCAATTTGTGAACAATTAGAGACCTATGCTGACCCACAGCTACAACAATGGGCGCAAAAATCCCTAGTTACTCTGCGAGCATCTCTTGATGAGCCACTCGATGATCGTATTAGGCGGAATGAAGATGTTGCCTCGGTGATCAAGTCTGCACCTCGCCGCTATCGTAAAAAAAATGTCACCCTAGCACTCCCATCTCTTTATACATATTTTCTTATTGCCTCAATTCTATTTACAATCCTCGCAATCATTGGCTTACAATTCTTAATTGGCTATGGAATTTCCCTGATTTTTACCACTACCTTTACGAATGCTTGGTTAACGACTATTTCAATAGTGACTTTCGTAGTTAGCATTTTGCTATTTTTCATGTCGCCATGGATTATTGATATCACTCAGAAACAGTATCACCGTATTCAATGGATTACGCTAGCAGATTTGGATGAAAAAAGTCCTGAGGCTGTGGAAATCATTGAGAATTTTTGTGAGAAATATAATATTTTCGTACCGCGTTTAGGATGGATTGAAGATGATGCACCTGTTGCCTTTACTTATGGGGTAATTTCTAATTCTGCACGCATTGTCGTGAGTCGCGGTCTATTTGAGTGTCTCGATGATGATGAAATTGCCACAGTTTATGCCTATCAATTAGGGCGAATTCGTAATAAAAGTTTTTCCGTACTGACCTTTATTTCTGCACCTGTCCAAGTTCTCTATTACCTCTATGTATTGCTCAGCCGCCAAAGCTATCGTGCTAAAAGTGCTAAGCAAATCTGGCAAATTGCGGCAACTTTTGCGAATGTGTTCTACTGCCTCAGTAATTATTTGTTGGTTTGGCTCTCCCATGCCAGTACGATTGTCAGCGATCGCTTTGCCGCAGAGATGACGGGAAATCCTAATGCCCTCGCCCGCGCCTTACCTAAAATGGCAAGGCAAATGTTGCCTTACAATCAACCTGCCATGCCCACTAATCGTCTTTTAGAATCGACGCGAGCATTGGGGATTTGCGATCGCCAAACGATGACGGCGATTGGGCTAGCAATGGAAATTGCCCACGCAGGACAAACAGATCAAGATCCTTACCGCGTATTTCTTTGGGAACTATTCAATCCTTGGAGACGTTGGCTAGAAGTCCATTCCACCCATCCCTTAGTTGGCAAGCGTCTAAGATTTCTGTCAGGCTATTCCAAACAATTAGGACTACTCACGGAATATGATTTTGCAGAATTATTGAAGGAAGAGAAAAAATTGAATAAAAAGCGGCTATATCAAAACTTTTGGCGCGATTTGTTCATTCAGATTTCTCCATTTATCGGTGTAGCGATCGCCATCATTGCTTCCATGTTGTTATATCAACTCTTTAATCGATGGTTATTACTGAGTTTCTCATTAATTGGTTTAGGCTTAGGCTTTATGTTTCAAGGGAGCCTCCGCTATCCAGATTTTCGGAAAGTTGCTGATACAGATCTGGTGAGTTTATTGATCGATCCCTATGCTAGCTATGTTCAAGGTGCACCTGTACAAATTCCAGGGGAATTATTGGGATATGGAACTGATGAGTTTTACATCGGCTATTCATTACGTTTAGAAGATCAAGGAGGATTAGCTTTCCTAAACTACATTCCCAATTTCCGTCAATGGATTATTGATCCTTCCAATACTATTAAGAATTTAGAGTTGCTATGCGATCGCTCGGTACTAGCTTCTGGTTGGTTTCGTCGTGGTAAGTTTCCCATTATTGATCTATCCACTTTACAGCCGATTATGCAGGATAGCCCTAAGCATAGAGCCTCGCTAATCAGCTATCACCAGTTTTGGAATAATATCTTTAGTTCCATTCTCGTGCTATTAGGTCTGACGATCTTATTACTAACTTCTCGCTTATTCTGATGTCAAAGTATTAAGTAGCTCAACTTAATTAAAACCCAAACAGAGTTTTGTTCCGCCCGCGTAGCGGGCAGGACAAAAATATCGGTTTTTAGTTTACTTATTTCTAGCTACTTAATACATCACCAACAAGTGGACGAATAAATTGATCATCGACGAAAACTGCGATCATCATTTCTACGAGAAAGCGTAAAATCGTCAAATAGAAATACTGACGATTAAAAGTAAGTTTAGTGGTAATCATTTTGCTCTAACCCTTTAGATTTTAGGATTTTAGGTAAAGATTGCACCGCCTTGTAAGCGCTGATAGTGCATTTCAAATTCGGCTTTCAGAGCAGGGAAATGTTCTAAAGTAGGATCTTTTTTGATAATACGTTCGGCGGCTTCACGGGCAATTTGGAAAATCTCTTGACGGGCTGCCTCATCGGGCAAGCGATCCTCAATAGAGAAACCTGCATGACCCGATTGTTCTGTCCCTTCGTCCTTGCCCTTGCCACGCATCTGGAAATCTCTCTCAGCAATAAAAAATCCATCCTGCGATTGTTCTAGAACCTGTAAACGCTCTTGGGCGGTTTGTGATTTGGAACTACTCAGTAAGAGGCAATAGGATTGGGATGAACCTCGTCCGACTCTGCCCCGTAGTTGATGTAACTGGGCTAAACCAAAGCGATCAGCATGTTCGATTAACATTACAGAAGCATTAGGAATATCGACCCCAACTTCCACAACGGTTGTGGCAACTAGAATTTGAGTGTCGCCTCGACGGAAAGTGTTAATCGCTTCATCCTTTTCTGTTGAAGTCATTTGCCCATGTAATAATCCAATTTGGAAGTGAGGGAAAACCACATTCTGTAAATGTTCCCGTTCTTGCGTAGCTGCCTTAATATCTTCCATTTTCTCCGACTCTTCCACTAACGGCAACACTATATAGACCTGCCTTCCTTGAGCAATTTCCCGCTTAATCAGATCATAGGCATCTTTGCGCTGTGAAGGTTTGAGTAGAACTGTTTGAATTGGTTTGCGTCCGGGAGGAAGTTCGTCAATGATGCTAACTTCGATTTCAGAATTCGTTAGATATAGAGTTCGTGGAATTGGAGTTGCCGTCATGATCAGGACATGGGGATCATTGCCCTTTTGTAAAAGTCGCGATCGCTGATCTCTGCCAAAACGATGCTGCTCGTCGATAACCGCTAAGCCTAATCTTGCAAAGTTCACCCCATCTTGAATTAAAGCATGGGTTCCAATCACGAGTGGCAATTCCCCTGTTTCCAATTGCCGTAAAATCTCGCGTCGCTTGGCAGTTTTGGTGGAACCCGTGAGAATTTCTACGGGCAGATTTAGCTGCATAAACCATTCCACAATCTTGCGATAATGTTGCTCCGTGAGAACTTCCGTAGGAGCCATCAGCGCTGTCTGATAACCTGCCTCGATCGCCGTTAAAAGTGCATATACCGCTACAATCGTTTTACCTGAACCAACATCTCCCTGCACTAGTCGGTTCATCGGTGTTTGACCTTGGAGATCAGCGCGAATTTCGGTGACAACTCGCTTTTGAGCATTGGTTAACTCAAAGGGTAGAATTTTTTCGAGTTGAGCGATCGCATTGCTCTGCGGCACGAAATGGATTGCTTTTTGTTGTTGCCGCCGATAGAGAGACACAAGTCGGCGATAAAAATACTTATCAAAGGTTAGGCGAATTACAGCTTGTTCCAGCATTTCGCTACTATCTGGGTAATGCACTTGGGCGATCGCTTCTGACAAGGGCATCATCTGATAATCCTGTAAAAAGCGCTCAGGCATCGGATCAGAAATTTGCGATACTGCTGGTAAACATTGTGCGACAAGGCGACGGATGGATTCAGGAGTAATTCCTTCTGTAAGCGGATAGACTGGCACGACGCGACCAACGGTTTTCGACTGAATCGTATCTTGAGTATGTTCGAGAACTTCTACTTCATAATTCTCTAGGGTCAAGCCATATTTGCTCTGTTTAACCATACCTGAAGCTGCGATCGTGCAACCTTGGGGATAGAGCTTTTTCTGGGTTTCTTGCCAACCACGATTGGCATAGCGCTTACCTGTCCAGAAACGGCTTAATTTGATTTGTCCTGTATAGTCACGCAGAATAATTTCTACAATTGTAAGATTGGGATTTTTGGGACTAGTAAAGCAATTAAATTTCTTGACAGTACCGATGACCGTAACTGTATCCCCATCTTTCAGTTCGCGAATGGGAATTTGTCGCGCATAGTCAATATGATCGCGAGGATAGTAACTTAGTACATCACGTACAGTATACAAATCGAGCAGCTTAAACCTTGCTGCCATAAATGAACCAACCCCCTCGACATCTTTTAGTTCGATTTCGGGAGTCAATTTTTTAACGGCTTTGGGTTCCGTCGTTGCGATCGCTGCCGTTTTAGGTCTCTTCTGCTTAGAAACTGCATTAGTCTCCGCCAGTTCCCGACGACGCACTTCATAAAGTAAGCGCCTTGTCTCGGCAACTAGATGCTGCCTCCGTCCTAGGGGTAAATCATGGTACTGAGCGTATTGATGAGCAAGGGTCTGTGCTTGGAGGCGATCGCTCATTTCCCAATCATCAGGCAAATCCTCTTGTAAACTTACTTTCAAAAAATCAGCAAACAAAAATTGCTTTCCCTGCAAATTTGAAAAGCCTCTTTCCGCCTCGACACTCAAGGCTTGCTGTAAGAGATTTATATCAAGGGACACAAGTTTGAGACTAATTATTGATTATTCTGATTTAACTGTTCGCAAATTTCCACTAACCGAAAGTTCGGAGGAAATTTCCCATCGGCTTTAATTTGTTTAATATATTCAGAAGGAATCCGCCACAGCAATTTGCTATCTAGAGCCTTGATAATATCGCCACGATCAATTACCCCTGCCACCGAGCCGACTGGCGATCGCACAATCACATAGCGCAGTTGTTTTTGCTCAAGCAGACTGATGACTTTAAGAATTTGGTCTTTAAGTTCGACCGTATCAATCTCATCGAATGGCTTAACTAGGGCTTGGAGAGATCGTGATGGCCACTCATGGCTATCGATATGACGAATCTGCTCAGCTGATACCAAACCGCGATCACGTCCATTTGCTGAAGCCACATAGATCGGATTCGCATCCTTATCTTCCATCAAGATAAACTTGTCTGCAAAATCTCGCAAGGAAATATCAGCATCTACCAAGCGAAAATCTCTTGTCATTGCGGCTTCAGCATTGAGATCTAAAAGAGCCTGTTGCAAGTTATTTAGATAAAGATATCCACCTGCACTACCAAACATAAACCAGCCGAGAACGATTAAGAAGAGTCCACCCAAGTTACTAGTCAAGATGATCCCGCCCAAAATCATTATCAAGATGCCAAAAAATTGTCCTGAGCGAGCAGCCCATCTAATTCCTGCAAAGCGATCGCCCGTTAATTTCCAAATGGCAGCCTTGAGAATATGTCCCCCTTCAAAAGGGAGCGCAGGAATTAGGCTAAATATGCCAATAAAAAGATTGATTTGAGCAAAATAGAGACTAATAATCGTCCAAATAGTGCGTAACGCACCAATACTAGCAGATAAAGCTTCGATCAACTTCGGGTTACTCGATAAAATCGCATCCCCTGCAATTAGCCAAGTAACTGTAAAGCCGATCGCACTTAAAACTAAACTGGTTAGAGGTCCTGAAATCGCAATACTAAATACGGAAAATGGATCTTGAGATTCCCGCTCAACGTTATTTGCAGCCCCCATAAACTGAATATTAATAGAATTGATGGCAACTCCCCTAGCTTTAGCCATGAGCCCGTGGGCAATTTTATTCAGAGCGATCGATAGGAAAAAGAGGATAGCAGTAATCGCACCATAGCCTAGGGAAAAGGATGGCGATAACTTCGCATAGGCATTTCCTAATAACACAGCCAAAATGCTCAGTATCAGAAACCATGATGGGTCAATATATAGTGAAATGCCGTAAATACTGCCGATGCGGATACCGCCTCTCATGATATGCCTGTCCTAGATTATTGTTGTACTGATTGGCTCTGAAAGCTATGTCTACCATTTTATAGTAATCAAGCTCTGCAATAAATTGTGGGCTAAAAGCAAAAATTCGTTTAAATAGGTCTGCTTAATTTACTTTTGATTAACGCTGCTCAGGATGACAAATTATCGGATTGCCGCTATCACAGGTATCATTAATTGCCGAGATCAACTCCTGCAATCGTCCAAAGCCATGCTGATTAAAATACATCGTTAAACGAGGCAGTTTGATAATGTGCGGATCATTAGCTTCTTTGGGAAGAGCATGACTCCGCTCAATTTTGCCCTTGATTAAAATATCGTCAAAGCTATCATTAAGGCGATCTAGATGCTCGTCAGTAATATCGCAATTTAAGCGAATTACAAATAAATCACCAACCCATCTAGAGGAATGATAAATACTGTAGAATGAGGAAATATACTGACAAGCTTCATCAATGTCGTCAGTGATTTTGTAGAGGCTTCGATCTTCCTTGACTATTAATCCCCGTTCAATCAATTGTTGTTGGACAAAAACATCCCACTGCTGCCAGTAATCACCACCTTTTTTATCCATTAATACCATTGGACGAGGAGTGGTACGACCCGTTTGGCAAAGCGTTAAACATTCAAAAAATTCATCCTGTGTGCCAAAGCCTCCAGGGAAAAGCGCGATCGCATCACTTTCTTTCACAAAATATAACTTGCGTGTAAAGAAGTAGCGAAACTTAACTAGACGAGAGTCTTCAGGTACAAAGCCGTTACTGGTCTGCTCAAAAGGCAAGCTGATATTTAATCCAAAGGAATTTTTGCCAGCACCTGCATTTCCTGCCGACATGATCCCACCACCAGCGCCAGTAATTACCATAAAACCTTGCTTGGTAATCCTTTCTGCAAACTCATAGGCTTGGCGATATTCTGAGGCATTGGCATGGGTACGAGCGGAGCCAAAAATACTCACCTTGCGATTAAAACGATAGGGGTAAAACATGGCGATCGCTTTTTGCATGTCCTGCAAGGAACCCGTCAAAATTTTCCAGTCGAGACGCTCGGCATCGGTCTGACTAAGTTGGGCGATCACTTTTAAAGCGCTATAAATTAGCTCCCCATGTTCAGTTGATTCCAGATGTTCAACTAGATTATACAAATCTTCGGCAAGAGCTTTAACGTCTGAAGATGAAGGAATTGTAAACATGTAAACTATTTTATTTTATACCAAACGCTATCATCTCATCTTTGGGTTTATACGTTTTTAGTTAGATTGCAATAAGCGACCATTTCATAAGATACTAGCTAAGTAACAAATATTAACAAAGAATTAATACCTAGCTATGGCAAACATTACGTTTGTGAATGAAAGTAAGGAAGCAATCGTCATGGATGGCTCAAACCTACGCATCAAGGCTCTCGAGAACAATATTGATATCTACAAATTTGTTGCGAAGCTCACTAACTGTAATGGTTATGGTCAATGTGCTACCTGTGTTGTCGAGATTGTGGACGGGCTAGAAAACCTCTCCCCTAAAACCGACTTTGAAAATAAAAAGCTCAAAAACAAGCCTGCCAACTATCGTCTTGCCTGTCAGACGTTAGTTAATGGTAATGTTAGCGTCAAGACTAAGCCATAGAAATACTAGCAATAAGTTTTTAGCTTTTTTTAATTAAGATTTAATTGAAGCTTAGTTTCTGGCTAGCCTCCAAAATACTGTTCTTAACAAAAATACGAACTAATTTAGAGTCATGCAAATAGACTGAGCTAAAGGCTAACAGCTAACAGCTAAAAACTACAGATGTGCGGTAAAACGTACTTACTACAAAATCTACAAATAAAAGATAAGTGCTAGGTTAAATTAAAATAATTGTCTATGAATCCTTTAGGCGACAGAGAAACCCCCTATGGCGCGTGATTATTACGAAATTCTCGGAGTCGATCGCAATACTGACAAAGAGGAAATCAAACGAGCATATCGACGTTTAGCTCGAAAATATCACCCCGATGTCAACAAAGAACCAGGGGCAGATGAACGATTTAAAGAAATTAACCGTGCTTACGAAGTTCTCTCAGAGACTGAAACTCGTGCGCGTTATGATCGATTTGGCGAAGCTGGCGTATCGGGAGGCGGTGGCGCTCCTGATATGGGTGATATGGGTGGATTTGCTGATATCTTTGAAAGCTTCTTTAGTGGCTTTTCTAACACGGGGCAACAGCAAGCTCGCCGTCGCAGTGGACCAACCCGCGGTGAAGATTTACGTTTCGACTTAAAGTTAGAGTTTCGTGAAGCCATCTTTGGCGGTGAAAAGCAGATCAAAATTTCTCATTTGGAAACCTGTGCTACCTGTAGTGGCTCAGGAGCAAAACCAGGAACTAGACCTCGTACTTGCGGAACCTGTAGCGGTACTGGTCAAGTTCGTCGAGCTACACGCACGCCTTTTGGTAGTTTTACCCAAGTTTCGACCTGTCCTACCTGTAATGGAACTGGGCAAACCATTGAGGACAAGTGCGAAAATTGCAATGGTTTAGGGCTCAACCAAGTTACAAAGAAGCTAAAGATTACCATACCCGCAGGTGTTGATAGCGGTACGCGACTACGTGTTTCTAATGAAGGTGATGCAGGACAACGTGGTGGACCTTCGGGTGATCTCTATGTCTACCTGTTTGTTCAAGCTGACAATGAGTTTGAACGTGAAGGCATAAATATTCTCTCGGAAATTAAGATTAGCTATCTCCAAGCGATCCTTGGTGACAAAATTGCCATTAATACAGTTGATGGCAAGAAACCACTCACAATTCCCGCAGGTACACAACCTGATACGGTACTAACTTTAGAAGGTTTAGGTGTTCCGAAATTAGGCAATCCCGTCGCTCGTGGCGATCATTTAATCAGGGTCAAAATCGATATCCCGACCAAAATTAGCGGCGAAGAGCGTGAAGTACTGGAAAAGCTTAAGGAAAGGCAATTCGGTAATGCTGCTAAAGGTGGTATAGGCGATATTCTAGGTGGTATATTCGGCAATCAAAAATAAGCCTGATAATTTTAGAAGGTCTTGTAAAGTTCGGTAATCAAAAATAAGTCTTAAAATTTTAAAAAGTTTTACAAACAAAGACTTTTAAGATTTATAATACTTATTTCATGATTCATTTAGATATATTATGTGTATACAGGCAAATCAATCTATCGATTTACGTGGTGTACCCTGTCCCCTTAGTTTCGTCCGTGCCAAATTACATTTAGAAAAATTAGAGTCTGGCCAGTTGCTAGAAGTTTTGCTTGATGGTGGTGAGCCAATTGAGCAGGTTCCCAATAGCCTCATCTCTGACGGACATCAGGTCAAAGGCATCGAAGGGCGTGATCGCTTTTTTGTACTAACTGTCCAAAAAACATGATGCAAGTATTTTTATGATGGCTCTAACAGGTACAGTTTTGGCTGTACAAGCCAATTTTTATCGGGTCAGGTTGGATCGCTCATTTCGTTTGGACTTACTAGATGAATTTGGACAACCATCTAGCCAAATAATTGATGAATTGCTCTGTACCAGACGTGCAAGGCTTAAAAAAATTGGACAGCAGATCTGTGTAGGCGATCGCATCACAATCGAGGAACCAGATTGGCATGGTAAACGAGGAGCCATCTCAGAGGTAGCTATAAGGCGCAATTTGCTAGATCGACCAACTGTGGCAAATGTTGATCGCATTTTGTTGGTATTTGCTCTTGCAGAACCGAGCTTAGATCCGCATCAAGTGAGTCGATTCTTAGTAAAAGCTGAAAGCACTCAGGTCGAGGTTTTGCTTTGCCTAAATAAGAGGGATCTAATCAGTGATGAACTTTGGCTGACATGGCGTGATCGCTTCAAGTCTTGGGGCTATCCACCCGTAGCAATTAGTACCTATACCCAAGAGGGAATTGCTGAATTAGGACAATATTTACGAACTGGCATAACTGTGGTTGCAGGGCTGTCAGGGGTTGGTAAATCCAGCTTAATTAATCAATTAATTCCCAATTTACAAGTTCGCGTTGGTGAAGTTTCTCAGCGTTTAGGGCATGGGCGACATACGACCCGCCATGTAGAACTGTTTGCTTTACCTGCGGGTGGATATCTTGCGGATACCCCAGGATTTATGCACCCCAATCTCACTGTAATTCCTACGAAATTGGCTGACTATTTCCCTGAAGCTAAGCAGCGCTTAACTGCGGGTGAACTCTGTCATTTTAATAATTGTTTACATCGTCGTGATGAACCGAATTGCTTAGTACGTGGAGATTGGGAGCGTTACGAGCATTACCTCACCTATCTCGAAGAGGCGATCGCCTATCAACAAAAGCTCAAAAACACGGCAAATGCTGATGACTCCGTTAAGGTAAAAGATGCTAGTGATGGTAAGCAACAGCAAGAACCAAGGCTACTCAAAAAGCGCTATCGCCGAGAGTCGCGCCGTAGTGAGCATCAAAATCTCGATTATGATGAAGAGCCATAAATGAGAAAAGAGAGTTGCTTTGCAACTCTCTTTTCTCATTTATGGAGAAATTTTTGAAACAGAGACAAAGCCTCTGTTTCAAAAATTTTGCTAGGTTTTAAGTCTGAATTTGAGCGATCACTTCTACCATATTCAGAGAAGGCAAGAGTTGTAACTTGAGAATCTCATCGTTTTTTACGCAAAGAGATGGAAAAATCATCGCGGTTAGTTGCCCCCAAGAACGCGATCTCCTTCCCACATCTCCCAGTGGTCCCGTTGTCAACATCACTGTGTCATCGATTAGCAGATCAAACCAAGTACAAACGCCATGAAGCATTCCATCAGCAACAACAGGGACATCAACCACCTGATCAGTTAATTTCATCTGTCCACTACCAAAGTCAAGTTGGGCAAAACAGTAAGAATCGGAGAGGGGGCGATAGATATGCTGATCAATCTGTCCCATAAAAGCAGGTCTAGGATATTGAAACTCGTTAAAACCAGTGAGGTCGAAACCAAGCGACTGATCTACCCAATAGCGTTGATGTAATTCAGAACATTCGATCGCCATCAAATAGAGATTTGCGCCTGAAGGTATTACTTTGGCATTGGGTTTGAGTAGATGCTTTGTAGCGTGGGTAATCGCATCAAAAGCTCCCTCTGACGGCAACCAAGCTCCAAATATTTCTGTGATCAAAATATCCGCAGGTTCTGGCAAGTCATGAGGAATAACTAAATCATGGGACAGTTTATTTATGACCTGAATTTGGACTTGATAACCATTGGTTTTGATAATTTGTTTTGCCTGAGCCGCAATTAGATCTTCGGATTCACAGGTAATCACCTGCTTTGCGCCTGCCTTCGCTGCCATCATAGCTAAGAGTCCCGAACCTGTACCAATTTCCAATACAAGAGTCTCAGAAGTGACATAGCGAGCGATCGCTTCTTGATAGGGTAAATTACGCGCCGTATCATTCATCATCCAGTAATGCCAACTCTGAATATTTTCTCGATACAACAAGAGCATCCCTTCACGGGCAGGTATATATTCAGGATCAATTTTTAAAGCAATCTGAAAGCATTGCGCTGCTTCACTTAATTGCCCTGAATGGCGATAAGCGATCGCCAAATTATGATAAATCTCTGCCGATTCTCCTACTATGGATAACCAATCTCTATAGGCTAAAATAGCTTCTGGATAGCGTCCCGTGCTATTCAGAACCTCTGCTAACTTTTGGTGGGCTGGTAGAAATTGAGAATCTAAAGAGATCGCTTGCCGAAAATCATCAAGGGACAACTCAACTTGTTGTTGGGCATAGTAAGTGCATCCGCGATTATAATAGCCCGCCGATAACATCGGCTCCAGTTGTAAAACTTGGTTGAAATCCGCCAACGCTTGATCGAAATCCCCTTTCTGCAAATAATTCATGCCCCTTGCCATATAGGCATCGACATAGCGAGGATTAATCCATAGAGCTTGATCATAGCTATGTTGAGCTGCATGCCAGTCGCCTTCGGCAGCCTTAGCTAAACCCCACTGCACAAAGTTCTGTAGTTGGATAGCCATGCGATCATTTGTCGAATCGAAAATAGGTTTGAGCAAACAACTTTCTTAAATCATTATAGGCTAACTAAGATGATTAATCCCTTCTCAATCAATAGATATAGATACTAAGTAGCTCAACTTAATTAAAACCCAAACCAGAGTTTTGTTCCGCTCGCTACGCGGGCGGAACAAAACTATAGGTTTTTTAGTTTACTTATGTCTAACTACATATAAAGTCAAGAATTGGTGGTGCGGGGCAAAGTCCCGCACCACCAATTCTTGACTAAGGAGGGATTAGGATGAGTTATTAATTTCCTGCAATACGACTTCAAGGCGCGATATAGTAGCTAACGAGCTTTATGCTTGTCCCCAAATCAAAGTTCATAGCTTAAATTAGATATGAAAAAGTATATTTCCCTTGCTGCTGGTTTAGTCTTATTTGCGGTTAGTGCTTGTAATGCCCCTACACCTGTAGTTGATAATGCGACTCCCAACAAAGCGGCATCACCTACAGCAACATCCTCTGAAAAGCCAAATGAAAATCCGATAGAAAGCCCCAAAGAATCTACAACCTCAAGCGCTAAAGCCACAGAAAAGGCTACAACACCTAAATCGGAGGGTTGGCAAGACTACAAATCTGCGGCTGGGAAATTTAGTATACAGTTACCTAGCAAGCCACAGGAGCAATCTCAAGACCAAACAACTGATGTGGGGACAATCAAGCTCAATATGGTAATTGCTGAAGCCAATGATTCAGGTTATTTTGTAGGCTATGCGGATTTCCCCAATAAAATTGCCAACCCTGCCGATGTCCAAAAAGGTCTAGCGGATTCTGTAAAAGGCTCAGTTGGTAATCTCAAGGGAGAAATTAAGGTGGAGAAGGAATCAGCCCTTGGTGATGTGCCTTGTCGAGATTTTGAAGCGATCGGTAAGATTAAAACCACAGATGTGGCAATGAAGGGTAGATTCTGCCTCGCAGACAATCGCCTCTATCAGGTATTTGCTCTAGGAGCCAAAGATAAGCTAGCAACTACAGATGTTGATCGTTTTATTTCTTCTTTTAAACTAGAAAAGTAATTAAAAAGAGCGCTAAGCAATTTTTAATCACTCTAAGTTTTTTCGTACTTGCTAACATCCCTTAAGAATATAGTCCGCATATAGCAATCTTAAATAGTTTGTGGAAACGCAAATGCGCTTCCACAAACCTAAAAATACGCGAGTTCGGGATAATTTGAAACAGGCTTTGAGAGAGAGTTTGCTACGCAAACCCTCTCTCTCAAAGCCCAAAAGTAAAAGCCTTGCTAAGCAAGGCTTTTACTTTTGGGCTTTAAAAAATTTGCCAGCTTAAATCGAACTAACGTTAAGTAGTTATGCATAAATAACTTAAAAAAAGAAGCTTCTGTCTCCAGATTAGCAGATGACCAAGGCTCTTGTTTTGAGTTTTAATTATGCCGATCTACTTAAAGCCTAAAGAATATAAAGTAATAAAAATAGAATGATCCAGACAATATCGACAAAGTGCCAGTAGATAGAGGCGGCTTCTATTCCAAAGTGACTGTTACTGCTGTAATGTCCCACTTTCAGCGATCGCACTAGCACCGAGGCAATGAAGGTCAAGCCAACTATAACGTGAAACCCATGAAATCCTGTCAGTACATAAAAAGTACTAGCAAATAGGTTAGTGGTTAGCCCAAACTCTAAATGCTGATATTCATATATTTGTCCAGCAATGAAGATTGCTCCCATGATGAAGGTAGCGAGAAACCATAGCTGAGCAGATCTAACCTTATTCTCTTTGATCGCACTATCAGCTTGGTGAATCACAAAACTACTCGATACCAGAATAATTGTGTTAATTCCAGGCAAGAGAAGTTCGAGTTCAGGTGTACCTTCGGGCGGCCAAGAGGTTGCGACAGAGCGAAAGGTCAAATAGGCAGCGAACAATCCAAAAAAGAGCATTCCCTCCGAAATTAGGAAAACAATTAATCCAAAAACTCGTAAGTCAGGATGTTCAGCGTGACCAGTTGACTCATGGGCATGAATTTCATCTTCGGAGATGTTCGTGGTAGTAGTGATTGATCCCTGCATAGGTAAATGTTTGGATAATTTGGACTAAAAATACTAATTAGATAGCTAAAACATTGCTTCAACTATGCTAGTGGAAAAACTAAGCGATCACCTCTTGACGATCTTCCTGATATTCTTCGCCGTAATCATAAGGACCTGTTGCCAAAACAGGATCACCAACCCAATTATGAGGAATTGGAGGAGAAGAGGTTGTCCACTCTAGGGTTAGGGCATTCCAAGGATTATCTGGAGATTGCTCACCCTTAAACCAACTGTAAGCTGCATTGATCACAAAGGGAATTGTGGAAATCGCTAAAATAAAAGCGCCAATGGTACAGATCACATTAATTGGTGCAAATTGTGGATCATATTGGGCAACACGACGAGGCATTCCTTGCAAACCAAGGATATGCATTGGACCAAAGGTTAAGTGCATTCCTATAAACGTCAGCACAAAATGGATCTTTCCCCAAAATTCATTTAACATCCGTCCAGTCATCTTGGGGAACCAGTGATACAGACCTGCGTAAATGCCAAATACACTGCCACCAAAGAGGACATAATGGAAGTGAGCCACAACAAAATATGTGTCATGCACATGGATATCAACGGGAGCCGAACCAAGCATAACGCCGCTCAAACCGCCGATTAAGAAGGTAGAGATGAAACCCATTGCAAAGAGCAAGGGACTATCTAAACGCAACTTTCCGCCCCACAGTGTTGCGATCCAGCTAAATACCTTGATCCCTGTGGGCACGGCTACCAGCAAAGTCGCCACCATGAAGAATACGCGCAACCAGTCAGGAGTACCACTGGTAAACATATGGTGCGCCCACACAAATAAGCCTAAGGCGCAAATCATCATACTAGAGTATGCGATCGCCTTGTAGCCAAAAATTGGCTTGCGGCTATGTGGTGGGATCACTTCTGAAATTATGCCAAATACAGGTAGGATCATCACATAAACAGCAGGATGAGAGTAAAACCAGAATAGGTGCTGATATACGACAGGATCGCCGCCCCCTGTGGGATTAAAAAAGTTTGTCCCAATTAGTAAGTCAAAGCCCAGTAAGATCAATGCTCCAGCTAAAACTGGTGTTGCTAGGAGAGCTAAGACAGAGGTTGCCATCATTGCCCAACAGAAAAGGGGCATACTGAACAAATCCATGCCTTTCATACGCATTGACCAAATGGTGACAATGAAATTCACTGCTGCCAAAATTGATGAAGTACCAATCAGAATGATACTGAGGATCCAAATCACTTGCCCAACATGCTCATTGGTCAAAATGCTTAAGGGGGGATAAGCTGTCCAACCTGTGGATGCGGGTCCCACAAAGAAGCTCGACATTAGTAAGAGTCCTGCGGGGATCGTCAACCAAAAGGCGATCGCATTCAGACGAGGGAAAGCCATATCACGCGCCCCAATCATTAGAGGAACAAGATAATTGCCAAAACCGCCCGTCACCGCAGGCACGATCCACAAAAAGATCATCACCGTACCATGCATCGTAAACAGGCTGTTGTAAAAAGCGGGATCAACGAGATCGGAGTCAGGTGTCGCAAGTTCCACGCGCACCGCCGAGGCAAGCGCCCCACCAATCAAATAAAACATGAATGAAGTAACAAGATATTGAATTCCAATTACTTTGTGATCGACGCTAAAGGTAAAGAACTCCCACCAAGGAGTCTTTTGGGGTTCAGCCCCTGCGCTCGAACTTTGAGTTGGAGTAAGAGTTTGAGTCATAGAGGAATAGGAAATAGGTAATTGGGGTTTTTGGATTAGCTTTTGGCTCTTAGCTTTATTACTTTTGCCTTTTTATTTTTATTTTTTACTTGTCATGCCCATTAGTGCGACCTTGCCTGCAAGATATTCTTGCTCTGTCATTTGCGAAGCGGGTCTTGAGGCAACGATCTCTTCAGGGTTATTGCTAGCGATTTCTTGCTGTTCTTTGAGCCACTTGGCATAGTCTTCAGGAGTATCGATTACCATCGTGGTACGCATACCACCGTGATAGGATCCGCACAACTCAGCACAGACGACTGGATATTCGCCAACGACTCGAGGAGTAAATTCTAGATAGGTTTCACGTCCGGGAATGACATCCTGTTTGATGCGTAGTTGAGGAACCCAAAATGCGTGGAGGACATCAACAGCATTCATATTGAGGCGAATTTTTTTGCCGACTGGAACATGTAGTTCCGCAGTAGCAATTTCATCGGTGTAGTTAAAAATCCATGCAAACTGCATAGCACTAACGTTAATTGATATAACATCAGTATCTTCTGAAGGGATTACACCTGCCATCATCATGCCATCGTTTCCCTCATTATTTAAAGAATTTGAGGAGGCTATTGTTGCTTTAGGAATATGTATCCCCCCACTTTCATGATTGGCGGTATGATGCGCGACTGTATGGATCGTTCCACCGTGAGCCATGCTGCCTAAATCTTGAGTACCCTGCATAGCGGTATAGACATCGAAACTGTAAATAGCTACCCACATAACAATTATCGTGGGAATTGCTGTCCAAGCTATTTCGAGAGGTAAGTTTTCGTGAATTGCAGGGCCATCAGTTTCATCGCCTTTGCGCTTCCGAAATTTTATGATCGAATATAGCAGGACTCCCTCAACGATGAGGAAAAATCCAACTGCGATCGCAAGGATCGTGTTGAATAAGCCGTCATATAGTTTAGCTTCATCGCCTGCGGCAACTGGAAGCAAACCATTGTCGCGACCATACCAAATACTAGTAGCAATGACCAATCCAATGATAACGACGATGGAAATTAGTTTATTGTTTATTTTCATGATGATTTTGCCCTATCGTGCTGCTCCTACAAAGTGAATTTAAATCAATGGGAGCGTCCTAGCGAATGTTTTGAGAATTAGGACAGATTGACATAATGACTATACTTGCATCTAATCCCAGAAAGAGGGGCAATTGTTTGCAATCTTTTAGCAATTTCTTTGGGATCATGCCTTACGGAGTCATTTAAATAAGGAGATTAGATTTAGCGATCGCTTATTTGTTAATGTAACAGCTAAGAACCAACAAACGAATAATTACTGATATCACTACTAAAGCATAATTGATCGCAGTTTTGAAAAAATCCTGAATTAAGAGTAAGACTATTCCTAATCTATTTCTACAATTGCGATAAGATGCAGAAATATCATAGTGCAGACTCTCTACGCTTCAAAATTAAATCTTTATGAAGTTAAAAAAGGATTTAATTTGCAATTTACACAAGACAAGAAATTCTTCTAGGAATGAAGTGAAGATTTGTCTAAAATTAGCGATCACGATCATCATATATTAGATGAAGTAAAAAGCTATTATTTCTATCTATCCAAATATCCGATATTACAAATAGAGACCCAAATAGTGGTCTTATCACTACTATTAGAACTTACAAGAATTTATGCACCTCTTTTTGTAGTTAAGCAGCTAGACATAAGTAAACTAAAAACCGAGAGTTTTGTTCCGCCCGCGTAGCGGGCGGAACAAAACTCTCGGTTTGGGGTTTTAATTAAGTTGAGCTACTTAAAGCTGAAGAGTCTATCGAAATTGAAGAAGAAGAGTATGGCGAAATTACTAAAGGACAGACTGATATTTTAGTGATACAGGATAAATTCTGGATTGGGGTAATTGAAGCTAGACTTGCGGAATTTAATGTATTGGAGGCTTTACCATAAATTCTCACTTATTGCAGTTTTCATTTTGCCGTAGGCAAAATGAAAACTCAAAACCCATGCTAGGACTGTTTTTTATCTTCAAATGAATACGAACTCATTTGAAAACCACAATACAAGATGGCTGCACTTTATGTCGAAAAGGCTGTATTTGAAATGATTATCAGCAGCGACCATACGCAATTTATAAAGGTGATGAGACTTGACAATCCTCAATATGCATTATTCAGATGTATTTTAACAATTTAAACGTGGTAGTGCTTTGTATGATGTCCTGCAAATTTTGAAGCCGTTTGGGCAACAAGCGCTATTAAGCAACTAATTTTTCAAGTATGATCAGCTTATAGCGGTTTTAATTTTGCCTACGGCAAAGTTAAAACTTAAAACCTTTACGATGATAAATACAGCGCTTTGCGCTTATTTAAAACCCAGAAATATTTTTGAAAGTGCCGCTTCGTAGCACTTTCAAAAATATTTCTGTACTACTCAAAACCTCAATAGGCTGTATTTAACTCTAATTTATGTCTACTCCTGAAAAATTAAAAGAACGATTTGCCGCGATCACCATTAAGCGCGAACTCTTAGTACAACTATCTCTCAAGGATAATTTGGGTACTTTGAGTATTGATGTAATCCAAGCTTTAGAAGAACTTGACGATCTGCTCATTGAAATTAGAAAAGTTTTTCCTGATTGGCAGGACTAAGCAGGCTTAATAAGCAGAACTAAATATTCATGCCTCCTAAATTAACTTCTTTCCATTTCAAAGTTGATGTACAGCGTCAGGTAAAAATCCCGATGCGCGATCGCTGTAACTTAACTGCCGATATTTATCGCCCCAAGGGTGTCAATACGCCTTTACCAGTATTATTAATGCGTTTGCCCTATGGTCGGGCGATCGCTTCAACTTGCACCTATGCTCATCCCAGTTGGTATGCCCATCAAGGCTATATTGTCGTAATCCAAGATGTGCGCGGTTGCGGTACTTCTGATGGAGAGTTCTATCCATTTCGCAATGAATATGAAGATGGATTTGATACAGTGGAATGGTGCGCGAAGAAATTGGATGGCAGTAATGGGAGGATAGGGATGTATGGATTTTCCTATCAAGGCGTGACTCAGTTTCAAGCCGCAGTCCAGCAACCCGAAGGACTAGTTACCATTTGCCCAAGTATGGCAACGGCTGATTTATATCATGGTTGGTTCTATTTTGGTGGTGCAGTTTGCCTAGATTTTGACATCAATTGGGCGTTGCAACTTGCTCAAAATCGGGCATGGTACTTAAAACAGGAACCACAAGCTACAAAACTTTTTGAAGCTCAAAAACAATCTGCCAGATGGTTAGAATCTGCGCCATTAAGTGAAATTGCCCTGTTTAAGAATCCAGATTTTGGTGATTTTGGAAAATTCTTTTTTGATTGGATTGGAAATCAGCAAGCTAATGATGAATATTGGCAAAAGTTGAATCCTCTCAGTTATTTCGATCGCTATGACTTGCCAGCATTACATATTGCAGGATGGGCAGATATTTTTATCGAGGCGACGATTAATACCTATCATCAAGCTAAATCCGCAACTAAAAAGCCGCAACATTTGATAGTCGCGCCTTGGCAGCATTTGCCTTGGTTGCCAAAAGTTGGTGAGCTTGATTTTGGTGAAAATGCCGTTTCTAAAATCGATCAATTACAAATAGATTGGTTTGATTTCTGGCTCAAAGAAATTGATAACGGCATTAGCGATCGCTCTCCCATTCAACTTTTCTTAATGGGTAAAAATCACTGGCTCGATCTCCCAGAATTCCCCCAATCCTCAATCATCCAAAACCTCTACCTTGCCTCCAACAAACAATTAACCCCCCAATCACCAATTAACAATCACCAATTACCCGACATCTACGTCTACGATCCTCGCAATCCTAATCCCTCTACAAATTATGGATTTTACGATCAGCGCAATGTCCATCAACGTTGGGATGTTATGGTTTATCAAAGCGATGAACTTGACGAAGATTTAGCGATCGCAGGTATTCCCCAATTTATCCTCTACGCCGCAACTACTGCTCCAGATACTGATTGGGTGATTAAGCTTTTAGATATATATCCCGATGGTAGGCAAATGCTGGTCTCAATGGGAGTTTTAAGGACAAAATTCCGTAATTCATGGACTGAGCCTGAATGGATTGAATCTGACGTAGTTAATAAATATCTCATTGATCTTCGTCCTACTTGCCAAAATTTTGCCAAAGGACATCGGATTGGTATTGCTATTTCCAGTTCTGCTTTCCCGATCATTGAGCGACATTCCAATACAAAAAAGCTGCCATCAGAAGCAACTATAAGTGATTTTGTCGAAGCAATACAACAAATTTTTTATGGGATGGAATATCCTTCTCATTTACAATTACCAATATGCTAGGGATAACAAGAGAAGTGGTATTTTATTCTACTTCTCTTGTTTAGTAATTATTTAAGTAGCTAGACATAAGTAAACTAAAAACCGAGAGTTTTGTTCCGCCCGCATAGCGGGCGGAACAAAACTCTCGGTTTGGGTTTTAATTAAGTTGAGCTACTTAGTAATCATATGGATTCTTGGGTTCAGCGATCGCTGTAATATTCCTTGCCACAATTACAACTTGGCGCTTACCATTAGTAGTCTCTACGTCCACTTGACCTTCTATTTGCAACCAGCGATCAGGTGGATAACTGGAACGACTTTCAGCAATCTTGACAGGTAAACTTACAGGATAAACATCAGCAGCGCAACAAGTAATCACGAATCTCGTCAGCAAAATCATATTATCAGGCTGATCGGGAGAATGCACAACAAAACCCGAAATTTTAACTTTCTGACCCTTGTAAGCATCAGGTTCAGGATAGGCACTAATCGTGCGTACCCATTCCACAAGTGTGCGTTCTTCAGGACGGTTACTTGCACGAAATGATTTTGGAATAGTCCGAGCATCGGCAATATTTTCAATTACGCCACGATGAATCGCCTTTTCGCTAGTAAAGGGGCGAGGATTGATGAATAGGGCAATAACTGCCACTATTAAAAGCAAACTGCTACTCAAGGATGGCTTGATGAGATTAACGTGTTGCTGGTTGTTGGTATAGCTACGCCGACGTTTAGCAACTCGCCAAGCCTCTGCCCCACCGACAAAAAGTAGCCCTAATCCTGCGATCACTGTAAGTGGAATGTAGTTAGGGTGGATTAGGAGATATAGCTGTCCAAAGAGCCAGAGTTTAGTTAGGGTGATTCCCCAAGCTGCGATCGCGCAGGATTCGAGCCAAGGTAGAAACTTTTGCCAGTAAGTATAAATACGTAAAAAGGGGGCTGATCGGGAGGACATTGGCGGTTTGATTCTCTGGTAGCTGTTTTTGATCTTAACGCGAATCCCTATTTGTCGGGGATCTAGACAACGCTTAAATGGTTGCAGGGACGATTGAATCCAACATTTCCAGTCTGATTTGCAATAAATCGACAAATTGCTTGATGGATTTATGTAATGTTGTTTTCATATACTCTAATTCCCTATATTCACTTTTATTTTCAGAATCGAGAGTAAGGTTCTGTAACCTTTGACTAACAGCAATCGATTGCTCCTTAGCCACAGGAATTAATGATGGAAATATATATTTTCCCACGTCACGAATAAATTCACTGATAACCCAATAATTACTTATTAATCGAGTAGTTGTAATAAATCGATCTAGAGTAGAAATAATTACTTCAAGAATGATCGCACTTACTTGTTCATCCCAGATCTTTTTATTCCTAAAAAGAATCGACATAAAAAGATTGCTAAAAGCTAAATCAGAATTTCTGAGCAAATGAATTGTTGCAGCTTGTTGTGGAGCATCTAAAATAAGATGAGAGATGAGACTATCGGCTAAAGGCTGTCCAGCAATGCGATTAACTAATTCTGGTTCGCTAGACTCGACGAGAGCTTGCAACCAAACTAAATTCCCTGTCAACTGAGCCGCAGCAATCCATCCTTGGAGGATTAAGTGATCGTTATTTGAATGATTAGCCACCTTCACTAAATCCTCTATTGACATGGTGAAATGCTGAGACCAAAAAGATAACGGTGTTGATGCCAGTATCTTCAATAACCACGAAGCGCGATCGCCTATTTGAACATCACTACTTTTTGGCTCAATTCCATCTCTCAGCATCTCAGGTGTATGCGTTTCAGGCAAATCAATCAAAAAATATGACTGATTCCCTTCACGTTGTAATTTGACTAAATCCTGAACTCTGGTGATTGCTCTTTGACAAAATCTCGACTCAGGCAGACAAGTCAGTAAATCCACAGTAACGCGCCGCACTTCTTTACTGCGATCATCAAGCAATGCTTCCAAAAAAGGCTCATCCGCCATACTTAATCCATTTCCAAGAACTTTCAAAAAAGCCGCGCGATCGCTAGCACTTTCCTGCTTCCATGTGGACTCTAGCAATTGCCTTGCTTGATTTGGTTCTTGAAGACGTAATTTTGTCAGCCACATTAACCTCGCCGCATTACTACCTGTCTCCCATACCGATTCATCCTCAGTCGCCACATAATTCCATTCAGGATTTTGCACCGCCAACCATTGTCCACGCTTACCCAATCCCTTAGAGATCGACTCACGCAGATCCGCTTGCCTTTTGCCTAGATCCAGCAAGCTCGGTAAGCTAGTTTCATGAACTCTGAGTCCAAGATTGGCTAATCGATCCAGTAGTTCTGGCAATAATTGCTGATGTACACCACTGAGCATTAAAGAAAGATAGTAACTAGTCTGATTGCTACAATGGGGTAGATCCTCTAATTCGCAGGGTTGGGTAATTGGTAATTGGTGATTGGTGATTGGTAATTGTCCTGCTTGTTGATACATCGTGACGATCGCAACAGTACTTAGCAATGCAGATTCTTGATTGCTAGTATCAACATTCGCTAGTAGCTGCCCCAGATTCCCATTGGTGCTAATGGCTGTAAATGCTTGCCTCTGGGTTCCGATCAGGGCTGTTGCGGTGATAGTTTGTAAGATTGACGACTCACTCATATAGGTATTAAACCGCAACTGAATAAAGATAAGGAAGCAATTTTGGTGGCTAAGCTGCCAAAATTGCTTCCTTATTTTACTGCACCTCCCTAATCACTTTGCTCGGCTGTCTTGGTGCTAAAATATGCCTTGATATTTTGTTAGGAAAACAATATATGGCGACTAGACGTACTGATAGCGCATTTCCTGTAAGTTATAACCGTGATGCGGATAGTTTGGTTGAAGGGCTAACCAAGCGCGAATACTTTGCAATTTTGATTATGCAAGGATATACCGCCGCCAATGCAAAGTTTGAGGATGAGTATCAAAAAGCACGTCAAGCCGTTGCTGAAGCTGATGCTTTGATCGATATTTTAGCCTATGAAGCTAATCCTAAAGCTTAACTTCTAAATTAGCCACAACAAGTCCAGACAAGCATATGTTAATTCCATCACTTGACAAAATATTTACCAAAAAGTTGACAATTTACCAACTTGGCAATCCAGCACTACGCGAAATTGCTCAACCGATCGCAAATGTCCATGATCGTGAAATTCAGCAATTAATTGATGAGATGCTATTCACGCTCAAAGAGAGTAAAGGAGTGGGTTTAGCAGCTCCGCAAGTTGGGCGATCACTGCAATTGATCATCATTGCATCTCATCCCAATCAGCGCTATCCCAGTGCGCCTCAAATGGAACCAACTGCCATGATTAATCCTAAAATTATTTCCTATTCTTTAGAAATAGATAAAGGATGGGAAGGTTGCCTGTCCGTGCCGATGATTCGTGGGCTTGTCCCTCGTTATCGAGAAATAGAGTTGGAATATTTAGATCGTCAAGGTGATCGCCAAGTTACTAAGCTCACTGATTTTGTAGCCCGTATCTTTCAGCATGAGTATGATCATCTTGAAGGTAAAGTCTTTTTGGATCGTGTGGAAACAAATTTAGATCTAGTTACCGAAGCGGAATATCACAAGATCAGCAAGTAAAGTTTATCTAACACAATAAAGCAGGGAAAGCTTTACAAAGCAAGACTTTCCTTGCTTTCCTCTATTTATTGTTAACGAGATCTGCCAGTTTTTTCTTCTGTTCAGGAGTCAAAATCGCAAGGATCTGATTGCGTCGCTCAGTAACTATGCCCCCAATCCTTTGCTTTTGTTCAGCAGATAGATTTAGAGAACTAATAATAGCCTCAACATTTTGCTTTGATTTGATGCCAGCTTCTAATTTCTTACGTTGCTCAGGATTGAGAATTTGGAAGATCTTTGAATTAGTCTCTCCAAAAATTCTCGCAATTTTTTTCTTTTGCTCCTCGGATAGATTTAACTTTTGTAATAACTTTTCTGGTGCAAGATCCCCCTTAGATTTCACAAGCCCCTTAGTATCAGCATTACTCCAAGATTCAGCGATCGCTGGCAATTGTTTCCAAGCAAAAGCAAACCCAATTAGTACACAAGTCGTAAGAATTAATGAATTTAGTTTTTTCATGATTTATTTGGTTTGTTCTAGATTGAATCTTGTAATTAAGATATGCATCCGAGAAACATATCCCTAAGCAATTTAACTTGACCTTTTTCTAATATTCCCCAACAAAGGGTAATTCATAACCATAGTGGTTAGCATTTTGCTCTAGATAAATATTATTTGTAATTATTTATACATCGGCAATCAATAGACACAATCTTGACAGATTTGTTCCCAAGCTAAAACGGGATCAGATGCAGCGTTAATTGGTCTGCCAATTACTAAATAATTTGCCCCTGCGGCGATCGCTTCTTTTGGTGTCATTACTCTACTTTGATCGCCAACTGCTGAACCTGCGGGGCGTACCCCAGGGGTCACAAAACAAAATTCATCGACTCCCCTTGACTTGAGGAGCGATCGCAAATTTGCCACCTCATGTGGAGAACAAACTGCGCCACTCAGTCCACTTGCTTGGGCCAGTAATACCAATTTAGAAACATAGTCTGGGACTTCGATGGGAACTTGTAAATCAGATTTTAGAGCTTCGGTCGAAATACTGGTTAATAGCGACACTGCCAACAGTTGCGTTGACGATCCCGCTACCTCAGCTTGCGCGGCTTGCATCATCGACCTACCCCCAGATGCATGAATTGTGAGGAAATCAGCACCATATTTTGTCGCAACGCGAGTAGCTGAGGCGACAGTATTAGGGATATCGTGGAGCTTTAAATCGAGAAATATTTTTTTATTCCGTGATTTTAGTTCGCGTAAAATCGTACTACCATCAGCGATGAATAGCTCTAGACCGACTTTCCAGAAGCTAACTTGGGGCAGGCGATCACATAACTTGATCGCTTCACGCACCGATGGAAAATCTAGCGCCACAATAATTTTTGTGCGAGGATCAGCTACAGGATTAAGGTTTATTTTCATTGCTTTATCGCAAATTTAAACGATACTAGAGCCTAATCCTATTACGTATTGTCATTCGGAGGATCTATGCGAGCTGTATTAATGGCAGGCGGATCAGGAACTCGGTTACGTCCTCTTACTTGTGATTTGCCAAAACCAATGGTTTCGGTACTCAATCGTCCTATTACTGAGCATATTCTCAACTTATTGAAGCGTCATGGTATCCGTGAAGTAATTGCCACCCTTCATTACTTACCCGATGTCATCCGAGAACATTTTGGAGATGGCTCAGATTTTGGCGTTAATATGATGTATGTGGTTGAGGAAGATCAACCCTTGGGAACCGCAGGCTGCGTCAAAAATGTAGAAAGCCTGCTTGATAGCACATTTATTGTGATTAGTGGCGATAGTATTACTGATTTCGATTTGACCGCAGCAATCAAATTTCATCGGACCAAAAAATCTCAAGCGACATTGATCTTGCGACGGGTAAGCGATCCCCTTGCCTTTGGCGTGGTTATTACTGATGAAGATGATCAGATTCAACGTTTTTTAGAAAAGCCATCTACCAGCGAAATTTTTTCCGATACGGTCAATACAGGTATTTACATTCTCGAACCTGAAGTCTTAAGCTTTTTGCCATCTAACGAACCGAGTGATTTTTCTAATGATCTCTTTCCGATGTTATTGGCTAAGGGAGTACCAATGTTTGGCTACATTGCCAGTGGCTACTGGTGTGATATTGGTTCCCTAGAGGCTTATCGACAAGCCCAGTATGATGCGATTAGGGGTCGTGTTCATCTGGAATTTGATTATGTGCAACTACGCACAGGACTATGGATTGGTAAGCATACGGTGATTTCGCCCACGGTACAAATTGAGCCACCTGTGTTGATTGGTAGTAATTGCTCAATCGGTGATCGCACGAAGATTTCCGCAGGTACAATCATTGGCGATCGCGTCACCATCGGTTCTGATTGCGATTTGCAGCGCCCGATTATTGGCAATAGCGCAATGATCAGCGAGGAATGTCATCTCTGGGCTTGCACCATCTCTCGCAATTCCCGCATCAGTCGGCGGGTGCATGTGATGGAGGGAGCAGTGGTTGGCTCTAATTCAGTCATTGGTGAAGAGGCGCGAGTATTTCCTAATGTTCGCATTTGGCCTAGTAAGCATGTGGAGGCAGGTGCAACCCTAACCACGAATCTGATCTGGGGGGCAATGGCTTCACGCAATTTATTTGGTCAACATAGTGTATCGGGGTTAGCCAATGTCGATATTACGCCCGAATTTGCGGTAAAACTAGGAGCCGCCTACGGTGCAACTTTGCGACCTAATTCTCATGTGATGGTTTCGCGAGATCAGCGCACGATTTGCCGAATGCTAACGCGATCACTAATATCGGGGTTAATGTCAGTGGGAATCAATGTCGAGAATTTAGAAGCCACCGCAATTCCCATCTCACGATTTATTGCGCCTAGTCTGGGTGTAGTTGGAGGTATCCATGTGCGCGTCCACCCCGATCGCAATGATTGCGTAATGATTGAGTTTCTCGATGCCAATGGTATCAATATCAACAAAGCAGTGGAAAAGAAAATAGAAGGAACATTCTTTAAAGAGGATTTTCGCCGTTCGCGCATTGAGGAAATTGGGGAGATCAGCTACCCCACCCGTGTTTTGGACTACTACAATAGTGGCTTTGCCAAAAACCTTGATGTTGAAGCAATTCGCTATAGTGATTGCAAAAAAATTGTCATTGATTATGTCTACGCAGTTTCAGGCGCGGTTTTACCCAGAATTCTCGGCAAATTTAGTACTGATGTTGTGGTGTTAAACGCTAGCCTTAATGAAATTGCCCCTGCGCCAGTTGATCGCGAAAAAATGTTGACGCAGTTAACCGATGTGGTAAAAGCGGTCAAAGCTAACTTTGGTGTACAGGTATTTGCTAATGGTGAAAAATTTATTTTGATCGATGAATTGGGTAAACCAATTCGCGATGAATTATTGACGGGGCTAATGGTAGAAATGGCTCTCATGTCTAAAAATGGGGGGACAGTGGTTGTGCCAGTTTCTGCTTCAGGGATGGTAGAGCTAATCGCGGAAAAACATGGGGGTAAAGTGATCCGCACCAAGGCAAATCCCACGGCTTTAATGGCAAACTGTCATGGTATCGAGGATGTAGTACTCGGTGGTTCAGCTGACATGGGTTTTATTTTCCCGCAGTTGCATCCTGGCTTTGATGCCATGTTTAGCATTGCTAAAATCATGGAATGGATTACGCTGCAAAAGCGATCACTGTCGCAGGTACGCACCCATCTCCCCCGTTGTCATTTCCGTCAGCATACAGTGCGCTGCCCTTGGAGTATCAAAGGTACACTCATGCGCCATTTAGTTGAGTCCTATGGGCGCGAAAGGATGGAACTGATCGATGGTGTAAAGATTTTTTATAGCGATCGCGATTGGGTACTAGTTTTACCTGATGCTGGCGATCCTCTTGTCCATGTATTTTCCAATGGGTTCGATACTCCATTGAGCAATGGACAGGTGTGGGCTGAGCATCAACTCCAAGAGGTATGTATTCATATTGAAGGATTCTGTAAATTACAAATAGCTTTGTCCAAGGATTCAGTATTGTTAGATAACTAGCTATATAAATTTCTATCAAGATCTTTAAGGAGTTTTGTTTCGCTGCCTTCGGCAGCGAAACAAAACTCCTTAAAAAGCTCTATAAGCGTCTGTTGACATTACCCTAACTAAAAGATTTGAACTTTTTTTGAAAATAGGTTGACAAAACAATGCCATCCTTTGCTATATTAGTTGACGCGCAATCAAGGAGATTTTAAAAAATCTTTTAGAAATTGGGGTGTCGCCAAGCGGTAAGGCAGCTGGTTTTGGTCCAGCCATTCCGAGGTTCGAATCCTTGCACCCCAGTAATTAACTAAAAAAGTTGCTCGAATAGGAAGTTTTTTCCTGTTGGTAGTACTGAAAGGTAATTTTTTTAATTGTATTGCGGGCGTAAAGCGCCCACAACACAATTGCATTGCATGACTACCTTACTGTTAACCCTTAAAATTATCCTTTTTTCCGCGAATTCTGGCAAATACGCGATCTGGGATATCAATACCTGCTGATCTCTGAATAGCGGGAACATCCCATCTCAAAAATGGATTTGTGCGCTTTTCTATACCAATTGTACTAGGTACGGTTGCCTCTCCCTTTTGTCTCATTATGCTAACCTTAGCTATCCGTTCTTGCAAATCGGGATTTTCACTATCAACGGTGAGTGCAAATTTGAGATTTCCAAAAGTATATTCATGGGCGCACCAAACACGAGTATCGTCGGGTAGTTGTCGCAGTTGATCAATGGATGCAAGCATTTGGGCGGGAGTGCCTTCAAACAATCTGCCACAGCCGCCAGCAAACAATGTATCCCCACAGAATAACTCTCCGCCTTCATCACCAATTGCGGGGAAGTAATAGGCAATATGAGCATAGGTATGTCCAGGCACAAAAAACACCTCTGCTTCGCGATCGCTAAAAGTAACGCGGTCCCCACCTTTGAGAAATACTTGCTGATGGGGAATGCGATCGCGATCTTTTTCGCCCGCATAGACCACTGCCTTAGGAAATTTTTTGATTAGTGCTGAGTTACCACCGACATGATCACCATGATGATGCGTATTAAAAATCGCTACCAAAGTTGCATCTAATTCGTCTAATTTGGCTAAAACTGGCTCAGCAATAGCAGGATCAATGACTGCGGCATTTTTGTTTGCAGGATCATATAAAACAAAAACGTAATTGTCATTTAAAACAGGTAGGCGATAGATTTCCATAATTGCGAAATAACTATTTTTTACTTACTTGGATTCCATTAAGGCGATCGCCGCTTCTAGCTTAGACGGATAGTTTTTGGCAAATTCTTCAAACCATAATCCTTCGCCTGAAAGAGGATCAAGCATTTTTAGCCATTCCTTGGATTTTTGCTCATAAATTTGACGGTCTTTAGCTTTTTGGGATTCCTCGATCTGTTGCAGATCATTTTTAATAGCACTACTAGTAGATGTCATTGGCTGGACATTGATCTCTGGTTCTACAGCCTTAGTAACGCCATTGTGCAAATCCTCTAATAGTCGATCTAGAGAACTAGAATTGGCGATCGCTGGTTTGAACTCAATATCTAAGTTCGTTAAATCTTTTTGTGATTGCCCAGATTTAAGCTCAGACTTAGGTTGAATACTCACATTGGAATCTGTATATTTATGCTGAAGATCCGTAAGAATTGACTCAAGAGATTCCATTTATTTACTCAATCATTAATCGCACTTAACAACACTTCTGCAAGAGTCATATCTTCCATATCTGCCAAAGTAATCGTATCAACAATGTCAAAGTTTGCACCAATGCTCTGCAATTTATCATCTAGAGCTTTCAGAAAGTCGGACGCACTCGCATCAGTCCCAACTTGAATAAAGGAAAGCGCTAATTCAGCATCATTATTCAGTCGGCGCGTTGCTTCGATAATTACTTCAAAAACTGAGCGACGATCATCGGGTTCACCATCGGTAATTACTAAAATTGTTTCCCCTGTCTTGATTTGCCCAGCTTTTTTACGCTGAAAGAAGTTATTAATCGCATCCTGCAAAACTGCGGTCAAATTTGTCCCACCCATTGGCTCGTTTTCTTGGAAGATTTGCTCAACCTTAGATGCAGAGACATTATCAAAGCGCTTAAATTTTCCTGAAAACAAATAAACGGTAATTCCATCAGCATCTAGTTGATCACATTTACGGGCAAGGGCAAGCGTAGATTCCTTAACAATTTCCCAGCGACTTTTGTTTGTACCTCGATCAATATTAGACATACTGCCACTTTTATCGATAATCAGCGTATAGTCGCGTTTGTCTAGCATATACAACTCTTTCAAAGATGATGAACTAGCTAGAATTATATCTCACGTCCCCAAAGGCGAGAAAGACTTTGACTATACTTTAATTTAGATTAGTCATGCAATGTAATTGTATTGCATGACTACCGACTACTAAAAATGTCCTTAGGGACTTGACGAGAAAAAAGATACCATCGAGTTTGTATGGCTTCGACTTCGTTCAGCCAACGTTGGCTGAACGAAGTCGAAGCTGTAGGTAATTGAATTAATCGCAAGTCCCCTAAGTAATCCTATTAAGTGGCTAGTCATAAGTAAACTAAAAACCGATAGTTTTGTTTCGCCCGCGTAGCGGGCGAAATAAAACCCTGGTTTGGGTTTTAATGAAGTTGAGCTACTTAGGACTTTTGGGAACTATTCGGACATAGTTTCGTCTCAGCCCAAGGCTTACTCCCTGCGATTAGGAATGTTCTCAAAATGATTATAAAAAAATTTCAGGTTGGTTTATATTCCCCTTTGTTAGGCTTATGTGCGATCGCTTTAGTAAACATCGCTACACCACAGGCTAGAGCCGAACAGCCCATTTTAGACAACCTTGTCCAGCAAGCAGCATCCAAGGATCAAGCCACATCGCAACAGGCGATCGCCAAATTACGGAAATATAAAAATGCGGGAGTGGAGGCGTTTTGGAAGACCTATGAAAAAGATTTGCCGAATAATTCACAATTGCGAGCTACTTTAGATGCCATTTGTCAGCAAAAGGACTGTGATGCCTCGCGCTTATATTGGTACAAGGATTTGGAAGCGGCAAAGATGGCATCTAAAGAAACTGGTAAACCTATTTTGTCTTTGCGTTTACTTGGCAACCTTGCTGATGAATTGAGTTGTGCTAATAGTCGATTTTTCCGCACGGCTCTATATCCGAATGCAGAGGTATCGCAACTGCTGCGCGATCGCTTTATTCTGCATTGGCAGTCAGAGCGCCCTGTCCCTAAAGTGACGATTGATTTTGGCGATGGTCGCAAATTAGAGCAAACGATTACGGGCAATAGTATTCATTACATTCTTGATAGTGAAGGTCGTCCTATTGATGCGATTCCGGGGTTATATAGCCCACAGGCTTTTATAGAAAATCTCAAGGATGCTGAAGTTGTCGTGCGATCGCTGCAATCTAATGATGTGAACCATCGTGAAGTTTTAGTTAACTATCATCGCGATCGCTATGCCAAATTAGAGAAAAAATGGCGAGCAGATTTAACACGCTTACGCTTACCCTTACAGCCATTACTACCTCTAGCAGTGACTGATCCTAAAGCTAGTGCAGCTCTTGCTAGTCGTCTGACCGTGAGCAAAATGATGGTGGAATTGCCCACATTAAGACGTACTGTTGGCGAACCTTTAACAGAACTCAATCCTCCTTCTGCCTTTGACAAACTCAGTGATGCGAATTGGGCAAGGCTAGCGAGTCTTTATCAAAATCGGGTCTATCTCGATCAAGGTAGTATCAAGTTAATGGAACGCAAGATATCATCTACGGCTTCTATGCGAACGGTAGTCAATAGTTTTGAAAAGGCGATCGCGCAGGATACCGTTCGCAATGAATATGTATTTCATGCCCAGATTCACAATTGGTTTGCGAAGGGAGACTTTGTTAATAGTGATTCAGCGAGCTTAAATGCGCTCAATCGCCGCGTTTATGATCAGCTATTTCTCACGCCTGCGAGTGATCCTTGGTTGGGTTTGGTAAATGAAAACATCTATACAGGAATTAGTAGCAAATCC
>JADBWH010000020.1 GCA_020404105.1 Pseudanabaena sp. M53BS1SP1A06MG
GATTGGTCGTCGGGTCAAGATTTCTGGCGCTCAGTGGCATAGAAACAATGTTGCTCAAGTTTTGAAACATCGTTGTGCTTATCTCAATGGCTATTTCTATTCTCCTAAGTATTTCTACTCATTACCTAATTGAGATGCTCCCTTTCAAAGCTTTTCAGTTTTTCTACTTTTACTAAAATCTGCTAAAGCATTATCGCAATCAGCCTCAGTCAACCAAATTCCAAATTAATGATAAAGGTGCAGTCAGCCTAAAAACTTGATTTACTTCTTGTTTATTTTGACAATTTTGGATTAACTCCTTCACGACAAAACCTGAAACACTAGGTAATTCTGATAAATTTGAGAATCATGCGATCGCCTCTTCATCTACCCATAAAAAAGTGATCGCCCCCCAATCAAATATTAAAACAGCGATCGCCCCTTCATCTACCCGCAACAAAGTGATCGCCCCTAATCAAAATCAACAACCAGCGATCGCCATTCGTATTTGAAGATAATCAATATTTACGGATTTTCAGATTTCATTAACAAGGGGTCGTCTAATTGTGATGAATTTTGCTTAATTAATCGCATTAACAATCTTAGTCCTTCATTGACTGATCCTGAATTGGGGAATAATTTAGCAACATCAGGATCTAGGGTGACGGTGACAGCGCTTTTATTTCTTCCCTGACCACGAGCAACAACGGTCATTTGAGTAAAATCATATTCAGGAAGTAAATCATCTTCCATGTCAATCTCAAAGTTCTGATTCATATGCTTGACGTTCTTTACGAGTAGCTGGACGGACGCTAATTAAACGTGTTGTATTTTGTCTTTCTGTGTAAGATACGACTAGTAGTCTACCTCTAGCCGATTCTCCCATGATAATAAAACGTTGTTCTTGAATAGAATGTGTCGGATCGGCAAAAGTTAAAAATAAAGGATCGTCAAAGACAGAGGTTGCTTCATCAAAGGATACTCCATGTTTAGCGAGGTTACTTTTGGCTTTGGTTTCGTCCCAATCAAACAGCATGGGTTAATCTTTTAACATTATTCTTAAATTATACTGGATCGCCCCTAATCAAAATCAACAACTGCGATCGCCCCTTCATCTCCCCACCACAAAGTGATCGCCCCTTCATCTACCCATAAAAAAGCGATCGCCCCTAATCAAAATCAACAACCAGCGATCTCTCAAAAAATCATTTACCAAAATCGAATAAAGATAATTTGACACAATTCCTAACACCTTGCCAATCTTGCTCCGATAACTTCCCAATGACAACCAAGTTAGCTGATGGTGGCAATGTCACAATAAAACTACGAAAAACAGATGGAACTCTCAGTCCTGATGTTTGCCAATCTTGAAGTATATAATCCGTGACACCCAAATTTTTTGTCTGTGAGGTGATAAGCCCAACAATTACATCAGGTCTATTTGCATGATATGTCTGTGAAGATAGGACGACTGAGGGACGGCGCTTGATGCCAGTAACAGCAGGAAAATCCACGGTCACTACATCACCAAATTGAACTTTCACTCAGTTATCTCCTCATCTTCAAACAAAACAGTCGCCGCATACTGCATAGAAAAAGCAGCTAAGTCTAGTTGATCTTGCTCTGTCCAAGTGTCGCTATCATCAATAACTGCAACATTTTGTTTGACTAAGCCGTTAAGAATCAAAGTCGCTAACTGTAGGCGCTCAGTTGGGGGAAGGTTTGAAATAACCTGTGTATAGATTTCCTGAACAACTTTTGGCATAAGACATTATTAAAAGACTACATACATTCTAATTCGCGATCGCCGCTAATCAAAATCAACAACAGCGATCGCCCCTTCATCTCCCAACAAAACAAAGCGATCGCCCCTAATCAAAATAAACAAACAGCGATCGCAAAACTAGTAATCTATTTTTGATAATGAAATCGGCACTGAATAACGGTGACTTGACTTTCATCGAAAGTATAAATAATCCGATGCTCCTGATTAATGCGTCTTGACCAATATCCTTGCAAATCAAACTTTAGTGGCTCAGGTTTTCCAATTCCCTTTGTGGGATCTTTGCAAATTTCAAGACAAATTTGAATTATTTTTCTCAATAGTTTGATGTCGTTCTGCTGCCACCAATCCAAGTCTTTTAAAGCATTCTCAGTCCAAGTAAGCCTTAACATCTATTTCTCTTACCCTTCCTTGTTCATGCTGAGAAATACCTTGATATAGGCGCTCTCTATTGGCTGGGTTGCTTAATAAATACAATGTTTCCATTAAGCTGCTATATTCTCTTTCATCCAAAATCACAATGCTCTTCTCAGGTTCTTTATAAACTGAAATAACTTCATGATTTTGCAGAACTCTCTCAAAAATTTGTGCAAATTGAGTATTGCATTCTTGGAATGTGACTTGCTGTGTTGACATGGCTTAATAGTCTCAGGTACAAGTTTGCATAATATTCTAACCTATGATCGTTTAAAGCATGATCTACTCACATTGCCCCCAATCAAATATCAATAAGCGATCGCCCCTTCATCTCCTAACCACAAAGCGATCTCTCCTAACTAAATCTTAACAAATGGCAAGACTAGCTAGGCTTTCAATATCTTTAGCCTCAAATGGCGTTTTATAAAGCTCATTTACTAACCATAAACCGCTCTTTACAATTTTCTCTTTAGGTGAACTGTTGCCAAGCCAGCCATCGGATTGCTTACATTCATCGCACCAAGATAATGTTGAAATGAGTTTTGACTCAACTTCTATCCGTTTTGCTTTACTTGTTACCTCAAAAACAGTGAAAGAGAAATTTTCTCGAATATATTCACTGACCTGTTTTTCAATAACTTGCTGATATGCAAAATCAATCAAATTTAGATACTTATCTTTTGCCTTTCTAGTCGTAAGATCAATATCCCAAAATTCAAGAAAAGGATCATTCTGTTTGTTTAGCAAAGCTCTACCAATATTTTTTCTGAAAATACTCCGATCTTTATTTTCATTCAAAAAATGTTGTTGCAATCTCATAAAAAGCTGATTATTCCCAGTATGAGTACCTATCCGCACAATCCGATCCTGTCCATGAGCTTTTTCGTTTTTTTCAAATAGAACATAGATTCCATTTAAGGGAATTTTTGACTTATCAAAAGGGAAGTAATGTCGCTCAAGATTATTTGTAAGTTTATGAACTTCTGCACATTCATTACTCATGAAACTAGCTCTTTCAATTTTTGTAGTTGTTTTCCAATACCTAAGCCTTCTAGAGGAGTCTCTATATTTTTTAAATGCGGTAATAGATATCTTCTATATTTCTCACCTGCAAGAAATATAAAAATTGTTTCCTCAATAGAATAAATTTCACTAATTTGTTTTAAAACCTGATCAGCCCATAGCTTAACTTCATCTGCATACATATTATTGAGAGTTAGCTCGTATGGCTCAATTTCTTGATCTAAAGATAGTAGACCATGCTTTGCTGAGAGAATGAAAATATTATCAGATTCTAGTTTTTGAGCATATTTAAGGTTGAGTTTAAAAAGTGTACTTATGTACAAATCTTTTGCTTTTGCTCGCTGCGATAATTTACGGCTCGCACATGAGATAAGAACTATGCTTTTAGTCATATCTTTTCAATGATTGATAGTACGAGTAAGCCTCGTCACTAGAAAGTAACTCACCATCTTCTACTTCCTGCATCAACTTAGCCAAACCAAAATTTTCTAAAATTTCTTCGATTATGAATTTAATTTTTAACAAAAGACTAAGCTGCTTAATGAGCTTCTGCATAAATTCGTAATGCTGCCGCGATTTTTTTCTCATAATCATCACTTTGTGATTGAAACCATGCAAGTGTTTGAGGATCGATTTGTACAAGAGCATTCAATGAAGATACAGGCTTCCACCAGCGAGACTTATTGAAAAACTCCTCAGTCAAAGGAGGAACATCGGATGTATCAATTTCTGATTCTGACAGAGCGTCTAGTTTAGCCCAATTCGTCTCTGAGGTATTGTTCATGGCATTATGCAGCAACTTCAACATAAGCGGAGTAGGTATAAGGCTTAGGACTTTCTAGCCCTTCTTCGATAAGACCATCGATATGAAACGCGATCGCCTCTTGCATATTCTGGTTAACTTCTTCTAGCGTTGCACCAGTAGAAACACAGCCTAAAACATCTGGAGAATATGCAGAATAGCCTGTTTGCGTTTTTTCTATAACTACAAGATATTTCATTACTCTAGTCTTGCCTTATACTAGCCTTATTGTACTTGAATGCAAATACTATTGCGACATTTTTATGAAAAGCAAAATAGCTATTCATCCAGATATTTGCAACGGGTGACCAATAATTGCTAATACCCGAATTACAGTGCAAACGATAATGGAGTTTTTGGGTGCAGGTGATTCGATTGAAGAAGTCATTGAAGAATATCCATCTCTCACAAGGGAGGATATTTATGCCTGTATGCAATTTGTGGCAAAGCAAAGCTAACTCAGTAGTCATCGTTCATAGGGTTGAATAATTTTTAGATTAGGGATAACCCGATAATGTTTGACATTAAAAGTACAAAGAGTTTTATTTTTGCTAATGGCACAATGAGCAATTGCAATTAGTGCGTCTAATAGCCCGATTCCATCAGAAAGGCGATATTTACTAAAATCTGCCAAAGCATTATCGCAATCAGCCTCAGTCAACCAAATTAATGATAAAGGTGCAGTCAGCCTAAAAACTTGATTAACTTCTTGTTTGTTTTGACAATTTTGGATTAACTCCATCACCACAAAACCTGACACACTGGGCAATTCTGATAATGTCGTAAACCATGCGATCGCAGGTTTATGACCCCTCAAAACATCGATCAGAATATCAGTATCTAAAACATACATAAAATCACTTTATAAATGTTGGCGATGTTCTGCTGCATGACGAATTTGACGCGCATATTCTTGGCTATCCTTAATCTCAGGACGCGAGTTAATTAGTCCTTCACTTTGCCAATAGCTCACTAATTCTGCACCAGATCTAGGCAGATTCTCAGAAGATTTTCTAACAGCCAGAAGTTGCAGAATATATTCTGGTAAAGACAAACTAATTTTCCCTGCTTCCACAGATAGCTCTTGTTCCAATTCTTGAGGTAAATCTAAAGAAATTGTCATAGTCTTAATTTGGGGATTTGGCATTGCTGTCTATTAATATAGCAAATAAAAAAAAGCCCCGCATTGCGGGGCTTTTTGGTTTGTTAAAGCTTAGTAGCGAGCGCTGTTAGGCTTGTGGACGATGAAGCTTTGGACTTGGCACTGCTTGATGTTGTCGAAAGCTACAACGCGGATGAAAGAACCGGGGTAGCTAGAACGGCAAGCTTGAACTTCGCTCAATACTTCTTGAGGAGTGGTGGCGTTGAATAGGGGTAACTTCCACATTGTCCAGTAGTGAAGTTCAGGAGCAGAATCTTCGTTAAACTCGATCGCTGCGTAGAAACCTTGTCTCAAGGTATACTCGATTTGACGAGTGATTTGAGCATCGCTCAAAGGGGGAAGATAAGAAAGAGTTTCGTAACGACGCTCTTTTGGTAAAGTTTGCATTATTTCCTCGCGATTGAAATTAAATTGCTATTGATTTGGGCTATTGATTTGCTTCAGTAGAAGCGTGATCGCCATCAACATCTGAGTCAGCAACTGCTTCAAGAGGACTACTGAGGCTAGATTCTGGAATAGGTTCTTGAACTTTTATCTCAGCATCTAGATTCTCACATTCTGCATATCCTTCTGAAGCCTGAACACTCATGATGCGCTCAAAATGTCGACGACGAAGCTGCATATTTGATTGTTGAATACCTGTACGAGTCATTTCTGGCAAAAAATCCAAAATCTCATTTGCGAGATGTTCGCGCACAGTCATCACTCGAAAAGCCATCTCTTGATGAACCTCAAAGAGGTCTTTAATATAAAGCTCACCATTTTGGAGTCTTTCGCGTGTCGAGAATTGGTTAAACCAGAGAGCTTTTAACTTATCCGTTTCTTCCAACTGCTCGGCGATCGTCTTAACAGCCTCGAAGGTCAAAAAATTGATCAACATATTGGCTGTGGACTTAGTACTGCGCTTAATATCCATAGGCTCAATTCACCAAGAGTTTTACTATATTGTTTCGTGTTACGAAACAATATAGTAAGGAGCTAATCGATTAGAGAGTATCCATTGCTTCAAACTCGAACTTGATTTCCTTCCATAGTTCAAGAGCAGCATTCAATTCAGGAGACCAACGACCAGCTTCACGAAGAACGTCGCCGCCTTCACGCCAGAGGTTGCGACCTTCGTTACGAGCTTGGATACAAGCTTCGAGAGCAACACGGTTAGCGGTTGCACCAGGAGCAGCACCCCATGGGTGACCCAAAGTACCACCACCGAACTGTAAGCAAGAATCATCGCCGAAGATTTCCACGAGAGCAGGCATGTGCCATACGTGGATACCACCAGAAGCTACAGGGAGTACGCCAGGCATAGAAGCCCAATCTTGGGTGAAGTAGATACCACGAGTGCGATCTTGTTCAATGTGGTCTTCACGCATGAGGTCAACGAAGCCCATGGTGATTTCCTTTTCACCTTCGAGCTTACCAACAACGGTTCCAGAGTGGAGGTGGTCACCGCCAGACATACGGAGACACTTAGCCAAAACGCGGAAGTGAATCCCGTGGGTCTTTTGACGGTCGATAACAGCGTGCATTGCGCGGTGAATGTGCAATAGCAAGCCATTTTCACGACAATACTTAGCAAGAGAGGTGTTAGCTGTGAAACCACCAGTCAAGAAGTCATGCATGATGATAGGTGTGCCGATTTCCTTAGCGAAAGCTGCACGTTCCATCATTTGCTCAGATGTAGGTGCAGTTACGTTGAGGTAGTGACCCTTGATTTCGCCAGTTTCAGCTTGTGCTTTTTCGATTGCTTCTTGTACAAACAGGAAGCGATCGCGCCAGCGCATGAAAGGCTGAGAGTTAATATTTTCGTCGTCTTTGGTGAAGTCTAGACCGCCGCGTAAGCACTCATATACTGCACGACCGTAGTTCTTCGCAGAAAGGCCTAATTTAGGCTTAATGGTACAACCGAGGAGAGGACGACCATACTTGTTCAACTTGTCGCGCTCAACTTGGATACCGTGAGGTGGTCCTTGGAAAGTCTTGAGGTATGCGATGGGTACGCGGATGTCTTCTAGACGAAGTGCGCGGAGTGCTTTGAAACCGAATACGTTACCAACCAAGGAGGTGAGCAAGTTGGTGACGGAGCCTTCTTCAAACAAGTCGAGAGGATAGGCGATGTAAGCGATGTATTGGTTGTCTTCGTTGGGTACTGGTTCGACATCATAGCAACGACCTTTGTAGCGATCGAGGTCGGTCAACAAGTCTGTCCATACAGTTGTCCAAGTACCTGTAGAAGATTCAGCAGCTACCGCAGCAGCAGCTTCTTCGGGAGGTACGCCTGGTTGAGGCACGAAGCGGAAAGCTGCGAGAAGGTCAGTATCTCTGGGAGTGTAATCGGGGGTATAGTACTTTAGTTTATAGTCCTGAACACCAGCGTCGTACCCAGCCTTAGCTTTAGACTGTGTTTTTGAGTAAGACATTAATATCTCCTTACTAGAGTTAAATTGAGAATCGTTTAAATTTCCACCATTCGACCTATGGGCAGTTTGCTCCCGTGAGAGTGCGTAAGGCAAAAAATCATGCCTCAAGACTCAAAACGATGGTTGACAGTAATCAAGACTGAAAGGCAAGCTTTGGAACTGAAAAATGCGAAAAATTTTTGGTTCTGTGCATCACTGAGTCTTAAAACTGGGTTGCCCGCAAACTGCACGGGGCGCTGCAAAAAAACTGAAGAGGCAGAATCCAAGAGTCAAATCAGATATCTCTTTACTTGGCTTTTTGGTGCTGGCTCCTTGGTGGAACATTTTTTGCTTTATATAAGTTAATCCTATCAGGAATTCTTCGTGTGAAGCCCTTGAGTGATGTTTTTAATTTAAACATAAAGTGCGTATCTACATTTACTTTTTTTGAAAAATTTTTTTTGAAAAGTGCCTTTTCTGGTTATAAATTCATATAAAAAATTTATATAACGCTAATAAGCTAGATATATCCTCTAGTACTTGTTTGTAATTGTTTTGAGCGAATCTGTTCGCTCAAGTTCTTGCTAGACAAGTAGTTTAGTAACAATGCATCAGTCAATTTGTATTAATAAAATTAAGTGTCTATTCTTTGATTTTGGAAATCAAATGGTACACTGTCAAACCAAAAAAGTTATGAATAGATGGCAATTTTAACAGTATTAAAACAATATTAGAAATCCTAATAGCAGATATATAAATAGAAAATCAATTATTTTGATTGGACTTTGTTATCAAGTTAGCCATCAATTTAAATAGAGTATTTCTACTCATTGCTATTATTGCCAAACTCAGAGGCGCTCGGAATGACTGAATAGGGTTTAGCGGATTCGCTGATTCAGCCATAACAATAGTACTTGCTCTAGGGTGTGATTATTTTTGTGCATTTCCTGTTTGACCCATTGAGCGATCGCGTCAATAGCAGAGAAGCTTTCGCCTACTTTCCATTTGACATCAATGCCCATAGAGGTGAGGTGAGTACCTTCGAGGGTCTTTAGGTTTACTGTCTTTGGGAATTTTTGCTTGAGGAGATCTGCAAGGCTGAAAATCTCGTCAATATCATCATCGATAAACTTGATCAGTAAATTGTGAATGGTTTGGTAATTGGCGCTAACTAGCTGTTCAGTTTCCTTGGGAGTAGGGGTGAACTCCATCGTAGACATTTCAGGGATGGTGCTTGATAGTTCTTTAAAAAAAGGAATCGAGCGATCTGCGCTGTAGTTATTGTAGGCAATGTAAATATTACCAGCGCGGGTTGGCTTATATAGACTGTTAATTAATAGATGGATTTTGCAACCCATGCTATGTCCTATTCCAAATACGGGGAAATAGTCGAGAAATAGTTTACTGCGTACCTTGCGAAAGGAAGTATGGACATCGCGGGCAATTTGGCGATGGTCAAAGGTGCTATTGAGGAATGGAGTTGCTACGATCGCATAGTGATTCTCAGCAAGCTGTTCTAGCAAACGACTATAGGCAACCTGTGGGGCGGCAGCAAAAAATGCGCCACCAAGAAAGTGAATTACGCCCTTGGGTTTAGCTGGAGTTAAAACCCAATTTTCTTCTACCTGCTTCCATTGCATAGTCTTAGCTACTATTTGTGTTTTACAATTCTTTACATCTTCCTTATCTTAATCAATTCGCCCATGGAATCAAATATTTTTACATCGTTAATCTTGCCGATCGCGCTAGGAACGATGATGCTTGGAATGGGTTTATCGCTCGTCCCAGATGATTTTTATCGGGTGGGAAAATATCCGAAAGCGGTGATGATAGGTTTGATCAGTCAATTAATTGTGCTGCCACTGATTGGGTTGGCGATCGCTAAGCTTGTACCGATGCAGCCTGCGATCGCTACGGGTTTGATGATTCTGGCTTTATGTCCGGGGGGAGTTTCCTCAAATTTGGTCACATTTTTAGCGAAAGGAGATGTAGCTCTTAGTGTGACCTTAACCGCTTTAAGTAGTCTGATTACAATATTTACAATTCCTATTTTTGCTAATTTGGCTAGCCAACATTTCTTTGGGCAAGGTGCGGCGGTTGAGTTGCCGATAGGGACGACAATTGGACAAATTTTTGTGATTACTTTTTTGCCGATCGCGTTCGGCATGATTATTCGTCAGTTTGCGCCAAACCTATCGGCAAAATTAGAAAAAGTAACCAGTGTCTCGGCTGCTGTACTGTTGGCAGTAATTATTTTGTTGCTAATCGTTAAAGAATGGAGTCGATTGCCAAATTTTATTGCTCAAGTTGGGGCTGGGGTGTTGCTATTAAATACCATTTCGATGGCAGTAGGATTCTATTTAAGCAAATTTTTTCAGCTTAACCCTAAGCAACAAATCTGTATCAGCATTGAGGTGGGTTTGCAAAATGGAACTCTAGCGATCGCGATTACCGCAGGATTGCTCAATAATCCAGATATGGCGGTTCCTGCGGCAATTTATAGCTTGCTGATGTATGTGACGGGATTCTTAGCGATCGGTTACGGTCGTAAGCTAGCTGAAGCATAAGATAAAGAGATGGCTAAGCCATCTCTTTTCTTATTCGCGATTAGGCTTATCGGTAGCGCGATTGAGTAACCAGAGTGACGTAACTAAGCCGACAAAGTGAGCAAATAGAATATTGAAACTGGCCTGAATAATTTGAAAGTCGAGAGGCTGGATTACTGAGTTGTAGCTGCCCGACCCCGGTAATATGGCTTGTCCCTGACCTGATCTGAGGGTTAATGCGCCAATAATACCAAAAGCACCAAAAAAGGTAACGAGCATACCAATTAAATTGATCATTAGACCAATTTTAATTTGAAAAATAGTTTGGCTTTTGGTGGGCCGATCAGGCGATCGCAGCTTAGTTGCCATTTGTGTATAGCGATAATTCCAGAAAATACTTGCCCCTAAGACTGCAATGCCCACCCACGCAAAACTCAGCCCTGGCAATGTGGCAGGGCTAGTGTCTAAACCTGTGTTTACCCCAGTTGGAGTAACTTTTGGGAACAAAAATAGTTGTAATAGCACCACCGAAGAAACTACACACAAAACCACTTGTGTCCAAAAAGAAGTCCATCCCCAGCGACGAAAGGCTAAAACGACACGCAACACATTTGGGGACACATCGCTGTTATCTTCTTCTTTTTTAGCGCTTTTTAGTTCTCTGGGCATGATGGGCTAGTCTGGCTAGTAAAACTGTAAATACTATAGCGCTTTGCGCTTTCATCCCAACATCAAAAGGGTGCTCAGCACCCTTTTGAATTAACAATATTTTGAGACATCTTCACCTTTTTCTGCGAGATAACTAAGCGATCGAAAACGTAGTCCTACGAGTTGATCGTATAGGGGGTTAATTTCGCACATGGCGGGAATGTGCATAATTTTGCGGCCAAATAAGACAACATCACGCTCGAAAGGGCATTGAGCTGGAATAACTTTACAGATTAAGTTGGCTAGTCGGGAATCATGGATATCCATATGGTCGAGCCATTCCTTGACAGGCTCAAGTAAATCAGGATGATGCTCTTCATGGTGTGAGGCAGTTTCCAGCTTGATCCGTAATTCGTTGATTGGTGTTATTTCTTGATCAAGGGCTGTACAAAATTCTTGAATAACGCGATCTTCTGTATCTGTATATTTGCCGTCAGCAAGTGCCATCATCACTGCCATTCGCAAAAAATTCTGCCCCACCTTGCGATCGCTACCCAACGCATCAGCCAGTTCTTGGGTGCTAATTGGTTCAAAGCTAGAAATGGGAATTTCCTCTCCCCATTCATCACTATGGCTGATCTGATCGAAAAGGGTACGCTCTTGATCGCTATAGTCATTGTCTGCGAGAGCCACGCTCATGAGTCCCCGCAACCAAGCTGAAATCTGCTCTTGTGTATAAGTCGGATGATCTGTTTTCATAACAAGTCAGTCTACAGGTTGACTAAATCATAGATTGCTTTGTCTTGCATTAGTGCGGTTATAGCATTAAGGAATGTTTAATAATAAGCTCCCATGATTAACAATGAGGCTCCCATTCATCCAAAAATAGAGTTATTTACGCTAATCTACAAAATAGGTATGAAACACTCTTATTTTTATTGTTATTAATTGATATTGAGCTGATATGACTAAATTTAATACTTCACAAATACCGATCGCGATGACAATCGCTGGTTCGGATAGTGGCGGCGGTGCGGGGATACAGGCTGACCTCCGCACCTTTGCCTTTCATTGTGTGCATGGAACGAGTGTACTCACCTGCATCACGGCTCAAAATACACAGGGGGTAACGCGAGTCGATGCCATGTCACCCGAATCCGTATCAGCACAATTTGAAGCGGTGATGGTGGATATGCGTGTGGGAGCTATCAAAACGGGGATGCTACTCAATCAAGAGATAATTAAAACCGTTGTCAAGAAACTAGTTGCTTTTGGCTTTGGAAATGTGGTGGTCGATCCAGTGATGGTGTCACGGGCGGGAGCACAATTGTTAGATGATGATGCCGTGAAAACGATCCGTGAGCAGTTAATTCCTCTGGCGGCAATCACCACACCTAATCGCTATGAAGCTCAAATTCTCGCAGATATGGAAATTCACACATTGGAGGATATGCAAACATCGGCTCAGAAAATTTATAAATTAGGGGCAAGATCGGTTTTAGTCAAGGGGGGCGGCTTTACCAACGAACTGAAGGCTCTCGATGTGTGGTTTGATGGCGATCGCCTAGATGTTTTGCAGACAGAAGTAATTGATACACCGCATACTCATGGTACTGGCTGTACTTTGTCCGCCGCGATCGCCGCAAATTTGGCTTTGGGGAAACCACACTTGCAAGCAGTTCAAGATGCAAAGAATTATGTGACTGAAGCTTTGAAATATGCTTTAGCGATCGGGCAGGGACAGGGGCCAGTTGGACATTTCTATCCGTTACTGAATTGTGGGTAGTATGAAGAACTAGCAATGATTAACGTGAGTTCGATAAAGCCATTTACACTGAGCTTCGCACGGCGCAAATGGCTTTCAGATTCCGTCTAACTGACGTATGATTAAGTTCGATAGGTCATGCTGAGATTAAAACTGATGCACAGTCGATCTTCATCGCTGAGATTTGCTTCTACTCCATGATTGAGCCAACTTGGGAAAATAATCATCGTACCTTCCGTTGCCTTATAACTGATGTTACGTGGAAGTTTCTAAGACCCTCACCCCTAGCCCCTCTCCCATTAAGGGAGAGGGGAACAAGAAATTAGTCTAGCTCGCCCTCTCCCTTGATGGGAGAGGGGGCAGGGGGGTGAGGGTGATATTTGTTCCACCTAACATCAGTAATTAGAACAAAGTTTTGCCGAAAATAATTAAGCTGTGCTCTACGCCATCTAATTCTGCAATTTGCGGTAAAAATCCCCACTCCTCAAAGCCAAAACTGCTAAATAAACGATGACTTGCAGAATTATGAGCAAAGACAAAGCCCACAAGTTTAGAGATATTGAGCTTGGGACAATTAGCGATCGCATGATCTAGCAACTTTTTCCCAATTCCTTTGCCTTGATAGTTAGGAGCTATATAAATACTGATTTCGGCGGTCTTGTGATAGGCTGGACGACCATAAAACATCTGCAAGCTTAGCCAGCCAATGATTTGTTCATTTTGGTCACTTTGAATATCATGACTACCGATGGTTATGACCCAGACGGGATAGTGATCGCTATGCGATCGAAACCAAGCACGGCGGCTCTCAACGGAAATTGGTTCAAGGTCGGCAGTCGCAAGACGGGTAGGGATGGCTGCATTATAGATCTCAATAATTGCTGGTAAATCCGCCTCTACTGCTAACCGAATTTGCATAGTTTCTACTCCTAGCTTGCTTGTTAACTATTACAGCACTTCACTATTAACCAAGCCAATACTTGAGATTAAAGATTTGCATTACTCTAAAAATATATTTTGCTACTCTGTAATTTAGGTGATGATAAACCGTGCTAGGTGCAGCATACCATCACCTAAATTACTATATGATTAGAGCGATCCTCATCAGTGCGTTATGGAATTATTTGCTGGGTTACTCACAACAGTGTTAGGTATAGCAGGCGCACCTGGAATCGCGATCGACAAAATCGCGATGGATTTTTTGCGTGGTCAGATTGTACGAGCAGATGTTTTAGAGGTACGTGTTGATAATGCTCCAAATTACCAGATTTTGTTAGGTAATGTTGATCGCATTCGAGTTGCAGGTCGAGGAGTGTACGTTTTAGAATTTCTCCGCATCGATGCGATTGATTTAGAAACTGATCCCATTAGTATCGATCCAAATGTGTTGCAATCTGGGAAAGTGTTCTTACGCCGTCCGTTACAAGCTACTGTGCGTGTAGTGTTGCGCTCCGAAGATATCAATAATGCTCTGCGATCGCCAACGATTCAATCTTCTTTTAAAAACCTTAGCATTGATATTTCAGGAACGAATAAAGGCAAAGCTGAAACTCTCGATCTCGTTAATCCAGAAGTAACTTTTTTAGAAGGCGATCGCATTCGTCTATCAGCATTCCTACAATCTCAGCCAACTCCCTCAAAGCCAAAACCAATACCACTTAATGTATCAGTTAATGCAGAACTAAAAACTATTGGTGGCACTAGATTACAAATTATTAACCCTAGAATAGAACTAGAGGGAACACCTATTCCAGAAAAAATTGCTAATGTCTTTGCCCAAGGCTTAAATCGGGTACTCGATCTGCGACAATTAGAAAGTAAAGGAATTATGGCTAGAGTTCTCAAACTAGAGCTAACTGAAGGAAAAATGCAGGTGATTGGATTTGCCAAAATGGATTCTATTCCTAATCAATAAATCTCATCAAAAAAATAGCTCAGTGATTGCTCAGTTATTTTTTGATTTATCTTCCAATAAATATCTATGAGCTACTGCCTCAACCCTAGCTGCAATTTCCAAAATCCAGAGACATCACCCAAGTTGAGCTTCTGTCAACAATGTGGCTCCAAGTTAAAAATAGGCGATCGCTACCGAGCGTTGAGAATTCTCGGACAAGGAGGGTTTGGGAGAACTTTTATTGGTATCGATGAGGCATTGCCTTCTTGTCCAACCTGTGTGATTAAGCAGTTCTTTCCTGCGGATTTGAGTAGTGCCGAAAAAGCCGCTGAGTTATTTCATCGAGAGGCAATTCGTTTAGATGATTTGGGCAAGCATCCTCAAATTCCCACTTTGCTTGCTCATCTTGAACTTGACGGTAAACAATATCTCATTCAAGAATTTATTGATGGACAGGATCTGCTAAAGGAATTACAGGAACAAGGAAACTTTAGCGAAGCCAAAATTCAGTTGCTAATGAGGGACTTATTGCCAATTTTGCAATTTATCCATGAAAGGAATGTGATCCATCGTGATATCAAGCCTGAAAATATTATCCGTCGTCGATTTCCGAGCAACTCTGATTCAATGATAGGTAGTCATGTATTAGTGGATTTTGGAGCTGCTAAACATGTATCCACCACTGCCATAACGGAAACAGGTACAAGAATTGGCAGTGCTGTATATGTTGCCCCAGAACAGCTAAGAGGGAAATCCATCTTTGCTAGTGATATCTATAGTTTAGGTGTAACCTGCATTCATTTGATCACTAATGTGTCTCCTTTTGAGTTGATGGATATGGATGGAAATTGGGTTTGGCGAGATTTTTTAGCTGATAATTCCATCAGTCGGGGATTAGTAGAAATTCTGGATCGGATGATTTTAGTGGCTCCCAGTCAGCGATACCAAACTGCTCAAGCGGTTTTAAATGATCTCAAAAATGTAAACTCTTCTAGTTATCAGGTCTATGTGTCTCGAAGTGCCAGAGCTTCTAAAAGAAGTGCGATCGCTAAAAACAGTATCACCCCCATCTTTGCCCCTAAGTCACCAATTCCAGCGATCACACCACAACTATCGCAATTCTCCTTTGAAACTGCGACTGTCAAAATTAATCGCATTGGTGTCGGTAAGTTAGCGAAAACACTGTTACAAATCAATACCAAACAAAAACTTGGGCATTCCTATTTTGAAACCCTTGGCAATGTTCAAGGTAAACCCATTAGTATAGAAATGGTATTTATCCCCGCAGGTAAATTGCAAATTGGCTCATCAATTAGTGAAAGCGATCGCATTAAAGAAGAAAGTCCACGTCATATAGTGAATATTCCTGCTTTCTTTATGTCCCGTTTCCCCATCACTCAGAGGCAATGGAAAGTGATTATGGATAACAATCCTGCGATTTTTATTGGTAATGGCGATCGCCCTGTGGAGAGCGTATCATGGGAAGACGTGCAGAGCTTTTGTCAGCAAATCATTGAGCGTACTGGAAGACCCTATCGCTTACCTAGTGAATCGGAATGGGAATACGCTTGTCGTGCAGGAACTTCAACTCCCTTTTACTTTGGTGAAACAATAATAGCAAATCTTGCAAACTTCAATGCGTCAATTCCCTATCTATACGCCTCTCCAGGAGTTAGTAGTACAATTACCACTGAAGTTGGTAGCTATCCTGCCAATGCCTTTGGGTTACATGATATGCATGGAAATGTTTGGGAATGGTGTGAAGATACTTGGCATGATGATTATGATCTATTACCCAAGGATGGATCGGCTTGGATACAGGGAGGTGATTGCAGTTGTCGCGTCATCAGGGGTGGCTCATGGCGGGATCCAGCTCATTACTGCCGTTCGGCTAAGCGCTCCTGCAATGCCGCCAACCAAGGCGATCGCACTACAGGTTTTCGGCTTGCCATGACCCTGATTCCCTAAACTCCATATCTAAAGAGGTCACTCCCATAAAATCTCTACAAAAGTACAGCGCTTTGCACTTACTTAAACCCATAAATATTGCAGTTTTCATGTTGTTGTAGGCAAAATGAAAACTCAGAACCCTTACTAACCCGTACTGACGTTTACTAGGATTAATTTTTATTTTCAAATGAATATGCACTCGTTTGAAAACCACAATATTTTTATGGTGCGAATAGCTTAGACTTCGCTCAGCCAAATTATATTGCTGGCTCTGCGAAGCCTAAGCCCTAGTACTTATTTAAAACTGCTATATCTCGAACTTGCATTGAATTAACTAGCGCTCATAAATAGGAATATAGGTAACATCATGCAAGCCTGTATACATTTGAGTTGGTCGGAAGAGGCGGTTATCAGAGAGCTGTTCTTTCCAATGAGCTAACCATCCTGGTACACGAGCGATCGCAAAAATAGTCGTAAACAAATTACTGGGAATACCTAACTTTTTATAAATCAATCCTGAATAGAAATCGACATTAGGATGAATTCCCTTACTGGCAAGCTTATCATAGGCTTGTTTTTCGAGCTCTAGGGCAATGTCGTAGTAAGGATCATGACCAAACTTATCAAACAATTCATGAACTAAGTCCTGAAGAACGATCGCTCTAGGGTCTTTGACCTTATAAACTCGATGTCCAAAGCCCATGAGTTTCTCTTTGCGCTCGATTTTGCGTTCTAAGTAAGCAGTGACATTCTCAACTGAGCCAATTTCTTCAAGCATCAACATCACCTGCTCATTTGCGCCACCATGCAAAGGACCAGCTAAAGTACCGATCGCAGAAGTCATCACTGCATAGGGATCGGTCAAAGTCGATGCTGTCACCAAGGCAGCAAAAGTTGATGCATTGACCGTATGTTCAGCATGGAGAGTTAAACATACATCAAAAATACGGGCTGCAAGAGGATCGGGAATCTTCTCATTCAACATATAGAGAAAGTTGGAAGCATAATCTAAGTCATCGCGAGGCATTACGGGATCATTGCCTTGGCGCATCATATGAAAAGCCGCCACCATAGTGGGTACTTTTGCTAATAAACGTACAGTAGCTTGGTATATATAGTCCAAATCATGAAAATCTCCCAAAGGATAAAACATCCCTAAAGCGGCAACACTAGTTTGTAGCGCATCCATAGGGTGAGCATTATCAGGAAATGACTTAATCATGTCGCGAATACGATATTTGATTCTTCGTCTGTGGGTAATATCGTGCTCAAATTCATTTAGTTGAATAGCTTTGGGCAAGTCACCGAAGATTAATAAGTAACTGGTTTCAAGGAAATTACTATACTTGCAAAGATCCTCGATACGTATTCCCCGATATTCAAGCAAACCTGACTGTCCATCAACATAACTTATGTTTGATTGGGTTGCAGGAACTCCTTCTAAACCAGGCTTATATTCTCCGATTGCCATATATTAGCTACCTTACAAGATTGATTTTATTGATTTCTGTGATTATTTTATCTCTATAGCCTTTTCCAGTCTATTTTAAAGTGCAGGTTTGATTTCCCGCCTTTACCCGTTTGAAAAGTTCTATATCTAAGTAATTTATGATGATGCACTAAGCGCCGTAAGAATGTACAACATGATGCATATCGCTATCTTTTGCCTACACCATCCTCTAGGTATTACTAAAGGTTTTAGGATTTCAGGATTTAGGATGATACTGTCAGAATATTTCCATTCCTAGTATCTTGATTACTTGATAGGCTTATTTGAAATTTCCAATCGCTATACCAATGCTTAATTTACGGTTTAGCTAAGTACGCTCTACTGTTACGTCTCAAATTTACATATTTCTGGGCTAGCAATCTTAACTAATTAACTAAATGACATTACAGCGCTTTGCGCTGACTTAAAAATCTTCTGTAATACTTAAAGTCTCAATGGGCTTTAACTAGATAATACTAAATAATATTTAGGCTGTTCTATATTAATTCCAGTAACTTACTGATGTAAAATTGGTGGTAGTGCTGCAAAGTAATTTTTTTAGTAATTGTGTTGCGGGCGCTTCGCGCCCGCAACACAATTACATTGCATGACTGCAAAATTTGGCATGAGCGAGAGCAATGCTCTCGCTCATGCCAATTGCAATTAAGGGTTTAAATAGACAATAGATAGCTACTTCCTAGATTTTATTGAAATGGGTTGTTGCCATATTTGCCGAATAGAGAAGCTTCACCCTTAATAACGGCTTTACCGAGGTTAAAAGCAGCCCAGAAAACAACTAAGACAATAGGTCCTAGTACGATTAATATTCTCCAATCCATATGTTTGCACCTAAAAATTTGAATAGAATTAAATAGAGATTGCTTTTAGCCCCTATTATGACAGTAAAACCGTCTAAAAAGGTAGAGGGTATGGAGGCTTACACAGCTACTTTGTCAGCTTTGTTTGACTAGTTCATGATATATGTCATCTGTCTAGTTTTAAGTTTTTATGGAATACTGGCAGGCTTTTGTTTTGGGGATTGTGCAAGGACTAACTGAGTTTTTGCCGATTAGTAGCTCAGCACATCTCAAGGTTGCCCCCGCACTTTTTCATTGGAATGATGCTGGTGTGTCCTTTGATGCAGTCATCCAATTGGGCAGTATTGTGGCGGTAGTTAGCTATTTTTGGAAAGATCTCAGTAATATCATGCTGGGTAGTATTGAGGCTATTCATAAGAAGCAATACAAATCACAGGAGTTTAAGCTAGCTGTAGCGATCGCCTTAGGTACAATTCCCATTTTATTTGGAGGTTTGCTGATTAAAGTTTTTATCAAAGATTATGACAACTCACCTTTACGGAGTTTGACGGCGATCGCGTTCGCTTCAATTGTGATGTCGAGTCTACTGGCTCTAGCCGAAATTTTTGGACAAAAAGGCGATCAACAATCAAAGCGCCATTTTCATCGAGTTCGCATTATTGACGGCATCTTAATGGGCTTAGCTCAGGCGATGGCACTGGTTCCAGGGGTATCACGCTCTGGCTCTACCCTGACTGCAGGTTTATTTCTAGGCTTAGATCGGGTTGCTGCAACTAGGTTTTCGTTTTTGTTAGGCATTCCTGCAATTACGATCGCAGGTTTGGTCGAGTTATTGAGCATTGTCAAAAACGGGTTTGATGTTGGTGCAGGACAGTTAGTAGTGGGATTGATCTCTTCTGTAATTTTTTCGTACCTTGCGATCTCATGGCTTCTCAAATTCTTTCAAACCCATACCACATGGGTATTTGTGGGCTATCGCTTAGTATTTGGGGCATTCTTACTCACAGGTGTAGGCTTAGGCTGGTTTAAATAGAGATTGGCTTGCCGCTACTCTCTAACAGGAAATAAACAAATAAATTTTCGCTAAGTGAAAATTTATTTGTTTATTTCCTGTATAGTTGTAGATCGCACGATCTTTCATGCTCGGATCGGGTTGTTTACAAAATTGATAAAAGTTCTTTTATCAATACCTGTACGGCATCTACTAAATATTTACACACCATGAGTTACGCAATCATTGAAACAGGCGGTAAGCAGTATCGCGTCGAAGTCGGTAGATTTTATGACGTTGAATTACTAAACGCCGAACCAGACAGTAAGCTGACTATTGATAAAGTTTTATTTGCCAACTTGGATGGCGATATCTCTATTGGTCAGCCTTTAGTTGATAATGCAACCGTCGAAGTTACTGTACTGCGCCATTTAAAGGCAAAAAAAGTAATCGTTTATAAAATGCGTCCCAAGAAAAAGACTCGCAGAAAGAACGGTCACCGTCAGCCCTTGACTCGCATTATGGTTGAAGCGATCAACCTAAGTGGTGAGGCTGCTTAAGTATGTAACCAAGATGCTTCGCATCTTGGTTATAAGTTTCTGTTAATCATTAAGAGGATCAAAAACAAATGGCACATAAGAAAGGTACGGGTAGTACAAGAAACGGTCGTGACTCTAATGCTAAGCGACTTGGTGTTAAGCGTTATGGTGGTCAAGTAGTTAAAGCTGGCAGTATTCTTGTACGTCAGCGTGGTACTAAGTTTCACCCTGGTAATAATGTTGGTCGCGGTAGCGATGATACTTTATACGCAACTGTTGACGGTGTTGTTACATTTGAGCGCTTTGGTAAGACCCGCAAAAAAGTCAGTGTTTATGCACCTGTCGAAGTTGCATAAGACATTTTCTATAACTTTAATTGGTAGTCATGCAATGTAATTGTGTTGCGGGCGCAAAGCGCCCGCAACACAATTACTAAAAAAATTACTTTGCACCACTACCCTTCAATTTAATTAATGAGAGTTCAGAATGATTTGAAATGTGCTTTGAGAGAGGGCTTACTACTCAAACCCGCTCTCAAAACCTAGGATTAAAAGCCTTGCTTAGCAAGGTTTTTAATCCTAGGTTTTTGAAATTTGCTAGCTTAACCCGCACTGACGTTAATTAATAAGGTGGTGCATTGTGCCGCATTATTAGTAATAAAAAAGCAGCGAAATACGCTGCTTTTTTATTGGCTTTGATTATTTTTGAGTGATTCGTAGTGCCGCAAAATATTTTTGAGCTTTTCGATCTGGATGGGCTTACTGATATAGTCATTCATGCCTGCTTGTCGGCAGATATCCTGATCGTCATGGGTAGCATTGGCTGTTACAGCAATGATTGCAATGGGTAGAAGTTGCGATTCGAGTTCTTGCTTACGAATATATTGAGTTGCCTCTAAGCCATCCATTTCAGGCATCTGAATATCCATCAAGATCAGATCATATGATTTATTGGCTATCGCCTCAATTACTGCTTTTCCATTTTCGACAACATCAGCTTGATAGCCTAAATGCTTGAGAACTCGTAAAGCTACCTTTTGATTGATAAGGTTATCTTCAGCCAACAGGATGCTTAAGGGAGTTGTTACTGATGCTGGTGGAGGCAAATTGCTAAGACTTGTGCGATTGGTATCGTTATTTAGCAGTTTATTGCTAGATCCAGATTGATCGAGATCCATAACTTATGGTGGGTTTTGTATAGTTGCCATATGCTCTTAGCTATGAGATGCGATCGCCTATTAAGTTAACCCATGATTTGTGGTACGCGGAAAAAGTCTTCATCGCGATCAGGGGCACAATCTAGTAAGACTTCGCGATCAGTAAAGGGTTGCAATATATCTGGACGAGTTACATTCACCGTATTCACTGCTCTGGTAGTTGGCTCAACCCCTTCAAGTATGGGATCAAGTTCATTAAGTTGTTGGAAATAGCCCAAAATGCTATCTAGTTGCTTGGTAAAGGAAATTTCTTCAGCTTCAGTTATCTGTAAACGTCCCAAATGGGCAACATGACGTACTTGTTCTCTATTAATCATAATTACTGTCTCAATTAGGACAAATTGTATTTATTTAATATTTATCAGTCTGAAATCGCAAATTCTAGAAGAAAAGATTAATATCTGCTCGACCAGTAGTTTTGAGCCAGTTTTGGGCTTCGATGTAGTTATTGGGAGCTAAACGGATCGCTCTTACCCAATGCTCAGCTGCCATGTTGAAATATTCATCAGCCTGTTCTTCGTCTTGAGCATTTTCCCCTTTGTGGTGATAAATCACCGCAACATTGTTAAGAGCTTGGGGCATCCGAGGATTAAGGTCGATTGCTTCTGCGTAGTATTCAAGGGCCTTGTCATGATCGCCGTTACTGGCATGAATTAAGCCCATGTTGTAGTAGATGTAGCTACGATCATAGGCATTGTCTTCTAGTTTGAGGGCTTCCTCATAGTTACTTAATGCTTCGGCATATTCACCATCACCCTGTGCTGACATACCATCACGGTAGTAGGCAAATGCTTCCTTTTCTTTCTGGCTAGCAGGAAAGAGTTTTAGAATCGTGTCAGCAATAACGGTAAAAGTTTGATCGACGAAGTTGTCATTACGTTGCGATCTAGGCATAGTTCTTTAATATATTTGCAATTTAATTTGCAGTCGGTTATTAATCAGCATATCAAATAAATCCATAGGGACAATTTACGAATTGTCTAAGTAGCTCAACTTAATTAAAACCCAAACCAGAGTTTTGTTCCGACCACTACGCGGGCGGAACAAAACTCTCGGTTTTTCGTTTACTTATGTCTAGCTACTTAGCTAGAGGCACTGGTATAAAATCTCAAAGCAAATTGCCAAAATTTATGGGAAGCATAGAGTAATGCGATCGCTAAAAATATTGAGCCAGCCGTCCAAATCGCTTCGCCTCGACCTAATAGAGCTTCTGCAGGGACAGTTGTCAAAAAGGCGATTGGCACAACAAAGGTAAAAAAGAAACGGTAAGAGGTAGGGTAAGCTGCCATCGGATATCTACCTGATTCCATCAAGCCCCGCAAAACTTCCGTAACGTTATAAATTTTTACAAACCAAATGCTTGTGGCACCTAGCATAAACCAGATGCTGTAGAGGCTAATAAATCCAAATATGAGAGGAATCAGGCTGAAAAGATAATTGCTTATACCTAGACCGATCTTGCTACCTGCATAGAACAAAATGCAAAATCCGAAAATTAGATTTGGAAATCCCCAAGGCGAGATTACCCTTGCTGACAGCCAAAATTGGCTACTGATAGGTTTTAGCAGGACAAAATCTAAAGTACCATTTTGCACATGCTGAACGATTTTGCTCAAGTTAGGGGCGAGAAATGTGGTTGAAAATCCTTCAAGGATGGTAAAGATGCCTAGAACCACAATCGCTTCTTCCCATTGCCATCCTGCAAAGGTATAGCCAGTGCGGTAAAACAAAAACAAGCCAAATAAGCTGCCTGCTAAGTTGCCAATACTGCTTAGGGCTGCGATCGCAAAATTAATGCGATATTCCAGTTCTGCCGCGATCGCCGTTGACCAAAACAGCTTCAGGGTATGTAGATATCTACTCATAATTTAATTTTGAATCAGAGACAGCCAAGAATGAAGACAGCATCCTTGGCTATTTCTGACGTGAGCGATTAATTAGGCTCTAGGAGTAGCCACGACCTCTAGGGCGATCGTTAGTACGCTCGCTACGAGGTTTAGCCTTATTAACGCGCAGGGTACGTCCTAACCATTCAGCTTCATTAAGCGCGGCGATCGCGGCTTCTTCCTGAGCATCATCCTCCATATCTACAAAGGCGAAGCCCCGAACCCGACCTGTTTCTTGGTCGGTAGGCAATTGCACACGCTTTACAGTGCCGTAATCAGAAAAGACGCTTGTCAAATCTTCTTTAGCAGCTTGATAAGACAAATTTCCAACGTAAATAGTCACAGTCAGTTCGCTCCAGAAAAGAGATCGATATAATAATTTAGCCAGTCTTCGGAAAAGACCCGCTCGATACGAGATCTCACAAATCCAACCTAAATTTCAGCTTTGATATAAGTTTACCGTTTCCCCGTAACAATTTGCGTAGGCTGTATTACAAAGCTTTGTATAAGTGATGATAAAGAGATCTTTAAAGTGGACAAAAAAATAAATTCCTTACTGGAAGCGGTATTTCTGATATCAAGCGATCACGATCTAACCGATTTATGAGGCTTTAGCTGATAAAATTCCTTCTAAAGGTATAGACTGAAATTACTTAGTTTTCCTGAATTTTACAAGTCTATAACTAAAAAAGACTACTTCATGTTTTATTTGTTTTTGCCAAGCCTCCAAAAAACTTAAACAAACTTAAGCATTATTCTTTCAGGGCTAATAACGACTCAGCGCTAGGTCAATTGCTGCATGTAGGAATTGCTAGGTTTCGTGGGGTATGATGACAGATGTCTCAAAATATCCTCTGTTTAATCTAGCTTGCAGTAAAGCTAAAACAGCGATACAAAAGCTATACCAAAAAGCTATACAAAAATATGGGTAAACAAAGCCGCCTGCTTGCCTTCGCATTGGCAATCTTAATAGGGGCTGTGTATCTAATCGTCATTCATCCACCTAAGCTAGGTTTGGATCTGCGAGGGGGCGCACAGCTTACACTCCAAGCAAAAACTAATCCTGAACAAGGTATTAATGAAATTACGCCACGAATTATGGAAACCGCCAAGTTTGTGGTGGAGCAGCGTATTAACGGTTTAGGGGTTTCCGAAGCCACAATTTTGCTATCAGCTAATAATCAACTGATTGTGCAGTTACCTGGGGTCAATGACCCTGCTCAAGCTGAGCGCGTGCTTGGCACAACTGCCCAACTTGATTTTCGGAAGCAAAAAAAAGGGACGGAAAGCGAGCTAAGAGCAAGATTGCAAATTCTACAGGCCGCAACGGTGCAGCGAGAACTACTGAAAAATTCAGGCGATCAAAAGGCGATCGCGGAAAATGAAGCCACATATAAAAAGAGCATTGAAGATCTCAAGAGTATTTTTGAGCGCACAGGCTTAACAGGCAATATGCTCAAAGATGCCGTTGCCTCACCCAGTGGCAATGGTCCGGACTCTTGGCAAGTTGCTCTGACCTTTGACGATAAAGGCGGCGATCTGTTTGCTAAAACTACTGGTGAAATCGGTGGTACTGGTCGTGCCCTCGGTATTTTCCTAGATGATAAATTGATTAGCTCGCCATCAGTTGGTCCCGAATTTCAAGGTAAAGGTATTACTGGCGGACGCGCAGTCATTACAGGTAACTTTACGTTAGATTCGGCGACGGAATTGGCTTTGCAGTTACGGGCAGGAGCTTTGCCTGTACCCGTCGAAATTGTCGAAAACCGCACTGTTGGCGCAACCCTTGGTGCAGATAGCATTCTCAGCAGTATCTATGCTGGTGTATCAGGTTTAGCACTAGTCCTTATTTTTATGGTGCTTTACTACCGTATTTTGGGCGTTGTTGCTGATATCGCGCTAGTCACCTATGCGGTGATTACCTATGCTTTGTTTAGCGTCCTTGGTGTAGTTCTGACATTACCAGGAATTGCAGGGTTTATTCTCAGTATTGGGATGGCAGTGGATGCCAATGTCTTAATTTTTGAACGTACTAAAGAAGAACTAAAAGCAGGACGTACTCTTTATAAATCCGTTGAGGCAGGCTTCTATCGGGCATGGTCAAGTATTCTCGATAGCAATGTAACCACATTAATTGCCTGTATGACTCTGTTCTGGCTAGGTTCGGGGTTTGTCAAGGGGTTTGCTGTGACCCTTGGGGTTGGCGTAATCGTCAGTATGTTTACGGCAATCACCCTGAGCCGATCGCTTATGTTGGCAATGATTAGCAATCCGAGTCTCCGTAAACCTGAATACTATGGTATGAAGGCTTTCGGCAAAATCTCAACATCGACGATTGATGTGGAAACTGAGGTTGAAGAAGTAACAGAAGAGCAAAACGATAAGACAGGCAATCCAAAAGACAATACAAGCGGTGCGGTTCTATGAGATTAGATGTAATTAAAAATGCGCGTCTTTACCTCACGATTTCCACAGTAGTGATTGTGTCAGGAATCGTGGCGATGGTGTTGTCATTCCAACAATTAGGTTCGCCATTACGTTTAGGGCTTGATTTTACGGGCGGATCTAGTGTGACACTAGGATTGGCTTGTAATGGTGATACTTGCGGCAAACCCATTGATATTGCAGTTGTCCGTCAAGCTGTTGAAGGCAGAGGCTTTACGAATAGTGTCATTCAATTAGTAGAGGGCAAAGACCTCAAAGGTGTATCAGTGCGTACTGTGCACCTCTCGACGGAGGAACGTGAAAAGCTCAAGTCAACCTTGACAGATGCCTTGAAGCAGTATGGTGAAGTTGATCCCCAAAAGTCCCAGCTTGATGAGGTTGGTGCAGCGATCGGGCAACAAGCACTTCGCAATGGGTTACTGGCAATTATCTTGTCCTTTGCAGGTATTGGTATATATTTAGCCTTCCGCTTTCAGTTGGACTATGCAACCTTTGCAGTGTTGGCACTATTTCATGATATTTTCGTAACTGTCGGAACTTTTTCGATCTTGGGTTTGACCTTAGGCGTAGAGATTGACAGCTTATTTATTGTGGCGATGCTGACGATCTGTGGCTTCTCGGTCAACGACACTGTGGTAATTTACGATCGCATTCGTGAAAATGTTAAACTTGATACAGGAGCAACGAGTTTTAATGATTTGGTTAATGCCTCGGTAAATCAAACCCTAGGGCGATCGATTAATACTTCCCTAACAGCAACTTTGCCACTAGTGGCAATTTTCTTATTCGGTGGTGCAACCCTGAGATTTTTCTCACTGGCTTTGATTATCGGTTTCTTGTCTGGCGCTTATTCCAGTATTTTTAATGCCAGTATTTTGTTGGCATGGTGGCGCAGTCGTCAAACTTCTAAACTCAAGCAATCAACTGTAGAAGCAAACTAAACTCGTAAACAAGCTCCCATAAGGGAGCTTGTTTGTCATTGGAGAATTTGTGAATATCTTTAAAGATGGAGCTGAGTAATGGATAGTGAAAATTTCGATACGTTTGCTAATCCGTCGGATGAGTCCTACGCTGATCAGATATTAGAGCGCCAAGTCCAAAGGCTGATCGAGGTACAGACTTACTTGCGCTGGATATTGGATGTGTTTCTGTGGCTAACTGTGGGCACAGCAAGCATCTGGGCTTTACGATCAGAGATTGAGCTATGGATTGCGTCGTTTACATGGGCAGCAGTACGTATCAGCTTAGCTTATAACCGTTTGCCAATGTTAGGTTTAGGGCTATGTATCGCGATGACCTTATCAACTCTGATTTGGCAGAGTTCAATTATCCTCTGGGGAGTAAGTCCCAGAGAAAAGCGATCGCTAATTAATCAAGTAAAAAGTATCAAGACAAAAGGCAAAAGGCATCTTCTATGGCGCTGGGTTTGTGAAGAAAAAATCACGCAATGATATGAATTCTGTCAATATGGAATCAATTGTGAAACTCTTTATCAGCATTACAGAGCAACCAATTACAGATCGTCTAATTCAAGAACTTCTCCACACAACGAACAAAAATTTCCACCCCAGTTGCTAGAGCCGTCTCATCAAAATTGAAACGAGGGTGGTGATGAGGATAGGCTAAACCCTTGTCTGGATTGGCGGAACCAAGAAAGAAATAGCATCCAGGCACAGCTTCTAAAAAGAAAGACATATCTTCACCGCCCATAGTCTGGCATTCGGGCACGATCCCTTCGGGAGTTTCGATGACATTTTCAGCAACAGAGCGCACTAATTCGGCGATCGCATAGTCGTTAATCACCGCAGGATAGAGCTTATGATATTGCAGATCATAGGTTGCCCCATGGGAAGCACAGACACCTGCAATCACCTCTTCTAAACGTGAAGCGATCTTCATCCCCACTTCAGGATTGAAATAGCGGACAGTTCCACTCAGTTTTGCCGAATCCGCAATCACATTAACTGCTGAACCTGCGTGAAATTCACCAATACTGATCACTGCTGACTCAAGGGGACTGACATTACGAGCGACGATTGTATGAATCGCATTGACCACTTGAGCAGCAACGAGAATCGAATCAATTGTCTGCTGGGGCAATGCACCATGTCCGCCACGTCCCGTAATTTTGCAATGGAAGAATTCTGTGGCTGCCATTAATGCACCACTACGAACGCCAACTGTGCCAAGGGGTAAATTATTCCAAAGATGTAAGCCAATAATTGCATCAACTGTGGGATTTGCGAGTACACCTGCCTCAATCATCGGTTTTGCACCCCCTGGTCCCTCCTCGGCAGGCTGAAATATAATTTTCACCGTACCGCTAAAATCGTCTCGATTTTCCCATAAATACTTTGCCGTCCCCAAGGCGATCGCTGTATGTCCGTCATGACCACAGGCGTGCATCATATTATCGATTTGAGAGCGATAATTCACAATATTTTCTTCTTGAATCGGTAGTGCGTCCATATCCGCACGAATTGCTAATACTTTGTGATGCCCCTTCCTTTTGCCCGTAATCCTTGCGACAATGCCAGTCTGAGCGATGCCTGTTTGATGGGGGATGCCCCATGCTGTTAATTTTTCGGCGATCGCTGTCGATGTGCGCTTTTCTTTAAAACCCAGTTCAGGAAATCGATGAAAGTCTCGCCGCCACTGGACAATGCTCGGTTGTAGCTCAAGGATATTTGCTCGAATCTTGAAATTAGTATGGATGGGTGAGGTAGTAGTAGCAAAGGACATCGGTTTGGGTGGGCAATAGAGGATGATTATAACCAATATAACAATCTCAGCTTTAATTCCATGTTCTCACCATGACGAATACTGCTCATTAATTAACGTCAGTTCGAGTTAAGCTTGCAAATTTTATAGACCAGAAATCAAAGGCTTTACTTAGCAAGGCTTTTGATTTCTAATTTTGTGAGAAGGGTTGCGTGGCAACCCTTCTCACAAAATTAGTTTTAATTATCCCGAACTTGTATTTCGCTTTAATTTAAGTCCAGATAAATTTTTGCAAGTGTGGCTTCGCTTCGCTTGCAAAAAATCTGTAAGTAGCTCAACTTAATTAAAACTAAAAACCAGATTTTGTTCCGCCCGCGTAGCGGGCGGAACAAAATTCTCGGTTTTTAGTTTACTTATGTCTAGCTACTTACTACTCTCCCTAACTTCACATTAAAAATATTTCTATCTCCACTCATCCAAAACTTGCGCCGCAACTTCGCAATAAGACTATGGCTATAGATTAAATCTTGGGTGAATTGATCGGCTTTTTGATCGCGAACCATCATGATGGGATGTTGAAGAGGAAATTCCATGGGTTGTATAGGCATCTCCGCAAAGAGATTTTTGCGATATGTATGGGTTGCAGCTTTGCTAAAGCCAATATTAGATACCAGATTCACATTCGGCAAGATGCTTAACCCACGCTGTAACCAACAGGCGAAAGTCCATTGATAATCCCAAGAGTCTGTGATGCGATCACTAATTTTTTGGAAGTTCCGCTTCCATTCTTCAACTGCATCGCGATCTTTGAGAATTTCATCTAGCCAATCGCCATCACGCACGAGACTCCACAATTTCATATCGATATCATAATGCTGCCAAGCCCGTCGCCAACTTGCCCATCCCCAGCAATGGTTATAGCGCGAAAAGTAGTAACTATCCTCCGTTTGGTGTTTGCGAGGTTGGAAGTTATTGCCGCCAATATGCATAATGCGCTGATCGTCGCGATATTTCACGAGTAGCTCTTCACAAAAGCGAAAAAAACTTGGATGAGCTAAACAATCATCCTCTAAGATAATTGCCTCAGGAACCTGCTCAAAAACCCAACTTAGCCCCGATGCTACGCGCTGACGACAGCCTAAGTTGCGATCGCTAAAATTGGTTAGCACCTCGCAGTCCCAACCTACCTGTTCAATGATTGCTCTAGTCTCAGCACAATTTTGGCGATCTGTAGGATGATTTTCCCTTGCCCCATCGGCAATCACTAATAATTTCGGCGGTTTAGCCTGTCGAATTACTTCTAAAACTCGACTTGTGGTATCAGGTCGATTAAAAATAATTAGCGCTATGGGAGTGGTTAATTGCCAATGATTCATAGGGATTTTTGAGCAAATAAATTGATGAAACCTCTGAGCCAGACGCGCCCGAGATTGGCTAGCAAACTACGTTTAGGACTAGTGAGTAACACAAACATCGTCCAATCAATCTTATTCGCAGAAGATCGGCGCGAGAAATATCTTTTCCAGATTGCAGCGATCGGGAAATCTCCCTTTTGCGGATGAAAGCCCGTTGTTTTCTCATTTAACCAAAGCTGGAGATCAGGATGAGTTCTGAGGATTAAGCCTTTGCGGTAGGCGCGGATCGTAAATTCATAATCCGATAGATAATGGGGCAATATATGTGGATAGAAGTTCCCCACTCTTTGCAAATCTTGCCAGCGCATGAACAATCCCCTAGTGCATAAACAATTAATCCCTATTGTTGAACTAGCTTGCTCAAAGGTCAAAGAATGGAGATTAACGTTCAATCCGTGATCAAGGCACATATCAGGATCATCACTACTATAGGCTTGCGCTTGTAATAAGGTATTCGGCATCGACCGTAAGAGCTTAATTCCTCTTTCTAAGAAATCTGGTTTGATGGTTACGTCATTATTGATCATCAATACTACATCTTTAGCATTAGGAGAATTTGCCTTGAGCCAGTTTATCCCCTGTTGTAAGCCCCCAGCCCACCACCAATGCCCTAATCCAGTGATTATGGTCAAATTTTCTATTTGACTCTGTACCATTTGAGCAGTTCCATCGGTTGAGCCATCGTCAATTAAGATTAAATGGTAGTTGGTATATGTTTGTGAATTCAAGCCTTTGATAAAGTTATGAGTGATTTCGCGCCGATTGTGAACGGGTAAGAGAATGTAGCAACAGGTCATATAAATTTCTGGCGTTTGTAGCTAAACCTCTAGATCGCAACCTCAGGAGGTTTGACAGCTTCTATAAATAAAGAGTCAGGTTTTCGCGCTTCTCCATCCATTATATCGAGATTGTAACTATTAAAATCACTAATAGCACTGACATCGGCAAGACAAACGTGAATATCACTAAATCCAGCTTTATGGAGTAGTCTCTGCAAAGAAAAGTGATCGTACATCCAGCGATGAACTTCTCCAGAGTTGCGAAACCAACCTTCGTTAAAGGAATTACTAGCTTTCTTACCTAAAATGAGAAGTAGATATCTAATAATTGTGGGCTTAATTTTTGCAAGGATTTTCGATGGTTTAGTAGAAGTTAACTTTTTCCAAAAAGTCTGAGGTTCTTGCCAATACTTATCTGCTTCAGCACCAATACGCGATCGAATATAGTTCTTATTCGTCAGATTTGGCTTTTGTAAGAACTGCGCCATTTCTCCTCCACTGAAGTTACGAACTGTCTGATCGTAAAGCTCCAACATGATCCAATCATAGTCATCCTGTATTTCCTGAGAAGGGAGAGTGGTATTCATGCTAATTTCTTCTAAAATCCGTAAGTACTCCCTCACTATTGCTTCTAAATCAGGAACTACTACGCGAATGACCCCTTGAGGTTTGAGAATGCGGTGGCACTCGGTCAGAAGTTGTTGAGATTCCTCTTTAGTCAGATGCTCTAACACATGGGAACTATAGCAAGCATCAAAATAATTATCTGGATAGGGTAAATTTTTCGTGATGTCACAATATTGCACTTCTGGGGCGGATGGGACAACATCGATATTGATCCACGCGGGATGAAATGTGAAGCCACAACCAATGTTGAGGAGTTTCATAGCTGAATACTGGTTTGCCTTTTTAACCGTACAACAAAAGGCGTATGTCGTCGAGATTTTGTTGAGTAAAGATATGTCGTAAGCCCAGAAGATTTTTGAAAGCGTTGCTTCACAACGCTTTCAAAAATCTTCTGTACTACTTAAAGCCCCAATAGGCTATAACTGTATTACATTTGGGCAATTAAGATATTCTCTCAGCCAAATATGCATCATTCCGAACTTGCCAGACTAATTGCGATCGCTCAAAAATTCTCCCCACAGCAAGAAATTGAAAATTTACAACCCTTTGGCAGTGGCAATATTAATGATACTTTCTTAGTCTCTCAGCAAGGAATAGATCAGCCCTTTATCCTGCAACGCTTAAACACCAATGTATTTCGTGAACCAGAACTGGTGATGCAGAATCTGCGGATTTATGGAGAGCATGTGAGCGATCGCCTCAAAAACAAGCCTCTAGATCGCCAATGGACAGTCCCACAAATATTAGCCACAGATCAAGGGCAAGACTATTATCAAACTGATCATGGTGAATTTTGGCGATCGCTTAGTTTTATCGCTGATTCTCGATCTTTTGATGCAATGGAAAATTCTGAGCAGGCGCAGGAAGTCGGTTACGCATTGGGAACATTCCATCATTTGACTAGTGATTTAGCACCAGAGAAATTAGCCGATACCCTAGAGGGGTTTCATATTACGCCGCGATACCTTGGGCAATACGAGGAAGTGCTTGCCAAAAGTAATATAGCTCGATCCGCAGAAGTTGATTATTGTTTGCAAATCGTGAGCGATCGCCAAGACTTAGCCCATATTTTAGAAGATGCAAAGGCTTCAGGGAAGTTACCGCTACGAACGATGCATGGCGATCCAAAGGTAAATAATATTCTCTTTGATCGGCAGACGAACTTGGCAGTGAGTGTCATTGATTTAGATACGGTGAAATCTGGCTTAATCCATTATGATATTGGTGATTGTTTGCGATCAGGATGTAATCCTGCGGGTGAGGAGATTGAGGATTGGGAAAGTGTCGAGTTTAATGTGGAACTTTGCGAAGCGATTTTGCTGGGATATCTCTCAACAGCGCGATCGTTCCTGACAGCATATGATTATGAATATATTTACGATGCTGTTCGTGTAATTACCTTTGAGTTGGGCTTGCGATTCTTCACCGATCATTTAGCAGGAAATGTCTACTTTTATGTCAAATATCCTGAGCATAATTTATTGCGATCGCTAGTACAGTTCCGTTTACTAGAAAGTATCGAATCCCAAAAATCCGTAATTAAAAAAATTGTTAAAGCTAATAAGTAGCCTTGAGTCCCAACAAAAATGAGGTACTAAGTACCTCATTTTTGTTGATTTTTGTTAGATTTCAAAGCCTGTAGAAGCTTCCTCGATCGCCATTTTGTGCATCACTTTCGCCAACTCCGCCGCCACTTCAGGACGCGAGAACTCAGGAGGAGGACATTCTCCACGACGGAGCATCTCACGGACTTTTGTACCTGATAGATGGACTCGCTCTTCGGGTAAGCTAGCACTAGTTTTAGTCGTAGCCATGCCGCCAGTTCGTTTGCAATAGAAAGCATGTTCAAACATTAGAGGAATAATGCCTAATTCGCCAGCTTCAAACTCATCGAAAATATATTGTGCGTCATAGGTTCCATAATAATCGCCGACACCCGCATGATCGCGCCCGACGATAAAATGTGTACAGCCGTAGTTCTTACGAATCAATGCATGGAAAATCGCTTCACGGGGACCCGCATAGCGCATCGCCGCAGGGTTGATTGCTAAGGTGACACGATCTAGGGGGAAGTAATGTTCCAGCATGATTTCATAGCAACGCATCCGCACATCAGCAGGTACGTCATCGCTTTTGGTTGCGCCGACTAGAGGATGTAGGAACAAACCATCGACGATTTCCAGCGCACATTTCTGAATGTATTCATGGGCACGGTGAATAGGGTTACGGGTCTGGAAACCAACTATAGTCTTCCAACCCTTCTGAGCAAATAGTTCGCGGGACTCAGTTGGGTCAATTTGATAGGTTGGGAAAAGAGGATGGGGGCGACGCTCTAGTAGCCACACATCACCAGCGAGATAAACTTCACCTTGATTATAAACAACCTTTACCCCTGGATGGCGATCTTCATTGGTGCGGTAAACATGAAGGGCTTCCTTGAGCTTGTCGTACTTATATTTTTCGCTTAATTCGAGTACGCCAATAAAAATACCATTGGGATCATCAAGACGCACCAAGCTTCCAATAGTCAAGCTGTCAGCAACGGCGGAGGTAACAGGTAAAGTAATTGGTATAGACCAAGGCAAACCATTAGCAAGACGCATATTCATCACTACAGACTCATAGTCGGCTTTCCCCAAAAAACCTGTGAGGGGACTAAAACCACCGATCGCAATTAGTTCTAAATCGGAGAGTGCACGCTCAGTTAGTTGCACACGGGGCAAGTGGTCAGCTTTGCTATAAAAAACTTGTTTTTGCGCTTCTGATGCGCTGCGATCGATTAATTGACCACCATGCGGTGCAATGCTTTTGAGTTGTCGAACCATGTCGTTTGAGTGATTTGAGGGAAATGAACTGACGCTACTTATGGAAACATTAATTTTATGTTAACTTTTTTTGTCAACAAATTGTAATTTTGATTGCATTTAGCCTTAGTAATCATCTTGACAGTTACCATATAGCAGTCCTAAATCATTAAGTAGCTCAACTTAATTAAAACCTATAACTAGAGTTTGTTCCGCCCGCGTAGCGGGCGGAACAAACTTCTCGGTTTTTAGTTTACTTATGTCTAGCTACTTAGTAAATTTTGGGGTTTGAGAAAGTGCATCCCTTCGGGGTGAATTTCCTCAAGCCATTTAGGATTGCTATAGAAGTACAACAATGACTCTAGAACAAATATCTTGCCCGATCGCTTTTCAGCAATATCCGCAAATTCTATTGGCGCATGGAGGTGGTGGGAGATTAACTCATCAACTGATTGCGGAGATATTTGCTGTTGCTTTTGAGATGGGAGATCGTGCTCAGCAGGATGCGGCAACGATTGCATTGACAAAGCAGAAATTAGCTTTTACGACGGATTCCTACGTTGTGCAGCCTCTTTTTTTTGCAGGGGGAGATATTGGTACTTTAGCTGTCAATGGAACCGTCAATGATTTAGCGATGGTGGGGGCAAAACCTCTGTATTTGAGTGCAGGCTTCATTCTAGAAGAAGGTTTGCCGATGGAGACATTATGGCGTGTGGTGCAATCAATGCGTCAGGCAGCCGCAATAGCAGGTGTGCAGATCGTCACGGGTGACACGAAAGTAGTTGATCGCGGTAAGGGTGACGGTCTTTTCATAAATACATCGGGAATTGGTGTGATCGCTACGGATTTAGAAATTGCCCCCCATGCGATTCGCGAAGGGGATGTCATTCTCCTGAATGGTGATATTGGTCGTCATGGCATTGCCATTATGGCGGCGCGAGAAGGCTTAGCATTTGAGACTGAGATTCAGAGCGACTGTATGGCTTTAGCGGATATGGTAATGGCTTTGATAGAGGGAGGTGTGGAAATTCATGCAATGCGTGATTTAACCCGTGGCGGATTGGCAACTGCGCTGAATGAATTAGCGAGTACAGCTAACCTGCACATCAACATAGAAGAATCAGAAATTGCTGTGCAAGAGAATGTCCGCGCAGTCTGTGAAATTTTGGGACTTGATCCACTTTATGTCGCCAATGAAGGGAGATTTGTGGCATTTGTCCCTGAGTCAGAAGTTGAGAAAGTGATCGCCATTGCTAGAAATTTTCCTGAAAGAGAAGGACAGATGCGTGTGATTGGCAGAGTTAGCGATCGCAGTAAGCCCCTAGTATCTATGCGTGGGCAGATCGGAGTGAGTCGGATTTTGACTATGCTCAGTGGTGAGCAGTTACCCCGCATTTGCTAATTCATCAGTAAGTGGTGAAGCCACTTACTGATGAATTAGCTACAGATGCTTAAAAGCTTTCCTGATCATTGATAATAGAGTTAGGACTTACACACTGGATAGATGTAATGTGAGCAAAGCCCGCACCAAATCTACATTAAACCTAATGAGTTCTTTTAGTTTGTGTAAGTCCTAAGAGTACGAGAAGTAATTCTATCTTTGGAGAAATTGAGGAGACTTAGTTTTCTCAGGAGGTAAAAATGATTACCGCAGACACCAGACATATGTCTTATTCTATTGATGCTATCAAGCATGATGCTTGTAATCTAGTTGAGGAAGGTTGCATCAGTCGGTTACAACCCATTTATAATCTCTGTCAATTTTATAGTGATCGCGATTGGGTATGTATCGAATGTGAATTAGAGCGTAATGAATTTTTGCTACGCGATCACATTATTGATTTACTAGATGGCGAAAAAATTCACGAAGATTAGTGATTTATCATTTGAAAACATGCTAAAGCTTCTTCCGTCGTCACTTCAGGAAAATGTTTGTAGAAGTAACTGACGCTAACAAACACCTCAGGGCGTTCTAGTAGAAATATATTATCGATACGTGAGGAGATCGCCTTGGGCATTCGGAGGGGTGCAACAGGAGCCGCTAGCCAAATTTCTTTGTAGGGTAGGGTTTTCATTGCCGCCGCAATTACAGCGATCGTTGCTCCTGTGGCAATGCCATCATCAACAAGGATCGCCGTTGTGTCTGCAATTTCTAACTGCGTTCGGAAGGGTTGAAATGATTGCAGTAGCGCCTCAGCTTTGGTTCTTGCATAGTGAACTGCATGAGCCCATTCACTAGGAGAGCAATATTGCCTGCCCATATCTAGCATATAGCCGTCAGCCGTGATTGCACCTAGAGCCGTTTCAGGATTAATCGGCAGCACTATTTTCTTGGCGATCGCCACATCCAGTGGGCAGCCAAGCTGCTTGGCGATCGGCGCAGCGACTAATATACCGCCACGTGGAATTCCATACACAATAGGATGCCTAGGCTTAGCTTTGACGATTAATTCCGCTAATTGACAGCCAGCATCCTGACGATCTTCAAATAAACTCAGTACTTGCATGGTGAGCTAAACCTCCTCAAGAAAGGTCTTGGCTAAACCAAGTGCCAAATTCTCAATTATTTACTTTTATTATATAGCGCCCAAATAAAAGTCGGCGGTGCAATATACCGCCGACTTTTATTTACTTATTTCTTTGAGAATTCTACCATCAGAACTAATTAACTGCACATATATCGGCATTTGCCCATAGGCATGGGTAGAGCAACTCAGGCAGGGATCGAAATTGCGAATCCCTGCTTCTACCCGATTGAGGAAACCTTCCGATACATCGCCATCGTGAATATAATGCTTGGCAATTTGAGCAACAGTTTTATTCATCGCTAGATTGTTATGCCCTGTGGCAATAATCAAGTTGACTTTCTTAATCACTCCATTTTCATCGACATTGTAGTGGTGAAACAATGTACCTCGAGGAGCTTCGCTTACGCCAATACCTTCGAGAGTATTGATTCCTGCTTGGGCGCGAGTATGGGATGACATCACATCAGGATCTTCCACTAGTTCAGCTATCTTTTCGACGGCGGCAAGAATCTCAATTAACCTTGCATAGTGATAGAAAAATGAAGAGGTCGCCACCCTTTCCCCTGCGCGATCGCGAAATTCCTGTAGCTCCTGATTCGCTCTAGGTGTGTCGATATATTCACAAACATTCAATCGTGCAAGGGGACCAACGCGATAAATCCCATCGGGATATCCAAGGGGTTTGTAATAGGGAAATTTGAGATATGACCAAGGCTCAACGGCTTCACCGATATATTCCTGATAGTCGTCTTCACTGAGATGATCGGCGACAATCTGCCCTCGACTATCGACAAAGCGAATATGTCCACCATAATGTTCCCATTCGCCTTTTTTACCGACTAAGCTCATAAAAAGCGATGGAAATTTACCAAACACATCAACTTCCGTTTGCAGTTCGGTTAAGAGATTCTTAAATAATCCTAAAGCGTTCTCAATGGTGGCTAAGGATTCGGGTAGGCGATCGCGAATCCATGCCCGACCTTCTTCACTAAGGGGCGATCGCACGCCACCCGCCACTGCCCATGCCGTATGAATTTTTTTCGCGCCGAGAATTTCGATAATTTGCTGACCAAATTGCCGTAAGCGGATACCACCCCTCGCCAGATCGGGGTTTGCAGCCATTAAGCCAAATACATTTCTCGTCGCAGGATTACTATCCCAACCGAGCAGAAAATCAGGAGAACTGAGGTGGAAAAAAGACAGGGCATGGGATTGGGTGATTTGCGCCAAATTCATCATCCGTCGCAGTTTCTCACCCGCAGCAGGGATCTTCACTGCTAATAATTTATCGCCTGTTTTCGCGGATGCTAATAAATGACTAACGGGGCAAATACCACAAATGCGTGAGGTGATGCCCGCCATTTCCCACATGGGGCGACCTTCGCAAAACTTCTCAAAACCGCGATATTCCACCACATGAAAATGGGCATCGGAAACTTCGCCAAGATCATCCAGAAAGATCGAGATTTTGGCATGACCTTCAATGCGAGTGACGGGATCGATTACTACTGTTTTTGCCATGACTAGATTCTCTCAATATTTATTTCTTGTTCTCTTTCTCCCTATAGCAGAGGGTTTAGGGGTGAGGGCTTATCCAAACTTAATCATTGCACGCCCTTCCATCAGTGGCATTTTTCCCTCTAGCAAAGGCGCGATCGCTGCTTTGATCCGATCCGCCGATGGAGGACAACCGGGGATATACATATCCACTTTCACCACTTCGTGAACGGGCATCACTTTTTCTAACAGCTCAGGAACGATCCCAGGAGCTTTAGGAAGTTGTGGTGTAATATCACCCAGCTCTAAATAACTACGACGCAACACCGTATCCGCATTATCGCTTCCCATCATGTTTCGCATCGCAGGGACATTTGCCGTAACTGCACAGTCACCAAAGGAAATCAGAAACTTAGTTTGTTTGCGAATTTTATGAATTAATTCCAGATTTTCCTCATTAGCGATCGCCCCTTCAACTAGGCAAACATCCACATTCTCGGGATATTCCTTAATATCTGCGATCGGGCTATGCACGACATCGGCATATTTCACCAGTTCAAATAGCCATTCGTCTAAATCTAAAAAGGACATATGACAGCCAGAGCATCCTGCTAGCCATACTGTTGCTAATTTAATCTTTTCTATCTTGTCCATTGTTTCTGCTCCCTCGCGGTAACGATGAATTCGAGTTTGGTGCGATCGCGTTCCATTTCACCCACTGCCGAGCCTTTATCAAAAATAGCTCCTGTGGGGCAAGCATCCACGCATTTACCGCAGGATGTGCAAGCATCGACTTCACCCCAAGGCTGATCGAGTCCTGTAATTAAGCGTGATTGTGCGCCACGATTTGCCACATCCCAGACGTGCGCCCCTTCAATTTCATCACATACCCGCACACAGCGCGTACAGAAAATACAACGGTTGCGATCGATGCCAAATAAATCATGGGATAAATCCACATCGCGTTGTGGGAACTGATAGGGAAATCGAGAATGTTCCATGCCTGTGGTGATCGCCATATTTTGCAGTTCACAATTGCCATTAGCTACACAGACCGCACAGACATGATTACCTTCGGCAAACAGCATTTCTACAGCCATTTTGCGATAGTTTTTTAGCTGATCAGTATGGGTATGCACCTCCATACCTTCGGCAACTTGGGTAACACAGGCAGCTAATAATTTATTGCTACCTTTAACTTCCACCATACAAAGACGACAGGCTCCAACATCACTCACGCCCTCTAAATGGCACAGAGTCGGAATAGCGATACCTGCTTCTTTTGCCGTAGCTAGAATGCTCTTACCTTGCTCGGCGGCAACTTCGATATCATTAATTTTTAAGGTGACAACTGACATTTCTGTATACCTAATTAAGCAGTAGGAGTACTGGTAAATTCCCAACCATTGGCTTCAGAATAGCGTTCCATAAATCGCATGAAGCGATCCCAATGGTCGGTTGATCCAACATCAAACACAATTTCAATTTTTGCCAATTCGGAATCATCGCCTTGTTCCTGCCAAAAGAGCTTAGAAGTTTTTGGCTCAATGGAAATAGTCCCTTCACTATCAACGAGCCTGATATCGTTAAATGAAGCCTTAGCAAAACTATTCGTGCCTTGCACTGCCTTTATATTCACAAAAGTCATCTTGACCGAGTTTTCACCCGTTGAGCGATCGCGCCTTAGCCGCACATCACTCAACTCTTCGGGGATACCCGCAAAAAATTCAATTGATGGAGTTATGGAATTCATAAGTTTATCACCTTTGATTTATGGCTTTCAGTTTTTAGCTTTGGTAATTGGTAATTGGTAATAACTTAAAGTTATTAAAAGGTTACTAACAGCTAATCACTAATAGCTAACAACTTCAAATAATCATCACGAAAATGTCTTAATGTACTCACAATCGGATTAGGAGCAGATTGCCCTAATCCGCAGAGACTCATAGATTTGACCATGCCACAGAGTTCTTCGAGATTGGTGAGATCGGCTTCTGTTGCTTTATGCTCGATAAACTTTGTGAGTAACTGATGCAGTTGCACCGTACCCGCTCGGCAGGGAATACATTTACCGCAGGATTCGTCCATACAGAACTGGATGAAAAATCTTGCCATATCGACCATGTTCGTATTTTCATCCATTACTACCATGCCCCCTGAGCCAATAATGGAACCAAGGGCTTGCATCGCTTCATAATCAACGGGTGTATCAAACGCAGATGCAGGAATACAACCACCAGAGGGACCTCCTGTTTGCACAGCCTTAACCTTGCCACCATTTGCCGCGCCTCCGCCCATCTCTTCCACGATTTGCCGTAGTGGAATACCCATAGGTACTTCCACTAAGCCTGTGTTGGCGATATTCCCAGCTAGTGAAAATACCTTTGTGCCTTTACTCTTTTCCGTGCCAATGCTGGCATACCATGCACCTCGGTTGCGAATAATCGGGACGATATTGGCGAAGGTTTCCACATTGTTGATGAGGGTGGGACATCCCCAGAGTCCTGATTCAGCAGGATAGGGAGGACGAGGATGGGGAATCCCGCGACCACCTTCGATGGAGGCAATTAAAGCCGTTTCTTCTCCGCAAACATAGGCTCCTGCGCCAACGCGCACATCAATCTTAAAGTCAAAGGTGGACTCGAAGATTTGACTGCCAAGAATGCCATGCTGTTTAGCTTGTTGAATGGCAAGGCGAATATGCTCGATCGCAGGTGGGTACTCGGCACGCACATAGACATAGCCATGAGTTGCGCCGACCGCATAGGCAGCGATCGCCATGCCCTCTAATACTCGATGTGGATCGCTTTCGAGAATGCTGCGATCCATAAATGCCCCGGGATCGCCCTCATCCGCATTGCAAATCACATATTTCTGTTGAGGTTGATTTTGGGTTTGATTGCGTCGCCGATCCTGCATTTTGGCAACCGTCGCCCATTTCAAACCTGTAGGATAGCCCGCGCCGCCTCTGCCCCGTAAACCACTGTAGGTAACTTCGTCAATCACTTGCTGTGGTGACATTTCATGGAGAGTGCGATAAAGCTGACGATAACCGCCGACGGCAATATAGGACTCAATGCGCGTAGGATCAATTTTGCCAATATGCTCCAATACAATCCGCAATTGTTGTGTAAAAAAAGGATGTTCGGGATCGCCAAGGTTTGCCGTCACATTACCTCCTTTGAGTCCACTTACAATCGATGCCGCTTGTTCAGGTTCTACCCTCTCATAGAGGATGCTAGAAGGATCGACTGCGACTAAAGGTCCTCGACCACAAAAGCCCATACAGCCAACACTGACTACTTCCGCAGTCTCTTCCAGTCCATCGGCATGAATAGCCGCAGCAAGGCGATCACGCACCTCCAGAGAGCCTGATGCTTGACATCCGCCCGAAGTGCAACAGCGAATGCGAATACTCTTTTGGTGATCTCGCTCTTCCTTCGCAATTTGTAATAGTCCTTCAATATCCATAATTAGTACTTATGCCTCCTCCATCCAGCCTTTGACCATTGCTAAAACATCTTCGGGGCTTTGTTGGCGCGATACATGACCGTCATAGATTGCCGCAGGCGCAACACCACAGTTACCAATGCAGCGCTCTACTCGGAGAAATACTTTGCCATTAGGCGATCGCGCTCCCGCCTTGAGGTGCAATTCCTTAGTTAAGACATCTAACAAAGCTTGTCCCCCTTTGGTATAACAAGCTGTTCCTAAACAAATAGAACAGGTATGTTTGCATTTAGGCTGGATCGAGAAAAGATGATAGAAAGTTGCTACGCCATATACTCGACTAAGTGGAAGTTTTAATTCCCTTGCGATATAGGTAAGGACATTTTTTTCAAGGTAGCCAAACTGCTCTTGTGCCCTGTGTAGTACTTCAATTAGAGCATCTTGTCTGTTACGGTTTTGGCGAATCGCCAAATCTAAAGAATGGAATCGTGGATTTGGCGAACCATCTTCAATATATGGCTGTTGAAGTGATATTCTTGACAGCATAAACAATACCTTTGTTGCTAAAGTACAGGTATTTCGCACTATTTATCTTCTATTCTCTAATTTCTGGATAGAATTAGTGCAAAAAACACAAAACTTTAACACCTAGAATAAAATCATACAAATCATACAATTGTTACACCAATTTTCTAGAAAATGAACCACCAGAGATCTTTAGGAAATATTGCTTTGCAGTATTTCCTAAAGATCTTTTAGTTAGGACTTACGCAAAATAACCAAGAACTCAAGTTCTTGTCTTAAAGCTAAAGTCAGCTAAAGTGGACTCAAGAACGTCTGTAATCAAACCGTTTTAACGTGTTTAAGCTTTCAGCCCGTAATTTATTACAGGGATATTGCGTCAGTCCTATTAGTTTGAACTTGAAGTCAAAATACTGTAAGTAGCTAGACATAAGTAAACTAAAAGCCGAGAGTTTTGTTCCGCCCGCTACGCGGGTGGAACAAAACTCTCGGCTTGGGTTTTAATTAAGTTGAGCTACTTATTAACTTGTGTTGCAAAATTTAATAGATTTCCTTAAGTTTTATCGAAGGATAGATTTTGATACCCAAAAAGCGAGAAAATTTAGATATAGCAGTCCTAAATCATCTGTAGGTTTTTGAGTTTGTGGCAAAGCATCCATTCGGAGTGCATTGCCACAAAGCATTTAGGATTGCGATATAACCAATTCTTTATAGTCAGGTGCTACAGCACCGATAATTGTAAGGATTATTTGTAGGTGGGAAAATCAAATGGTAAATAACCACAAGCCTAAGCGTATCGGTATTCTCACCAGTGGGGGGGACTGTCCTGGACTAAATGCTGTAATTCGTGCTGTTGTGAAGGTCGCAACCTATAAATATGGATGGGAAGTTTATGGAATTCCCTATGGAACCGATGGTTTTATCGAGCTCTTAGTTGGCAAACGTCAGCCCGAAGAGTTACGCATCAAGGAGCATGGCTACGATATACCAGGGTTGGTGCAGGGTCTAGATATCCTTTATTTTCTGAGTGGGAGTGTATTGGGTTCGATTAGTAAAGGCGATCCTGAGCAACATGCTGAAGATATAATTAAGGGCTACGAAAAGTTAGGGTTAACGGCTCTGATCGTGATGGGTGGTGATGGAAGTATTGAGATTTTAGATGGATTAGCCCAAAAAGCCGCGGAGCAAGGAGCCTCATGGAATTGGGTTGCCGTTCCCAAAACTATTGATAATGATATTCCTTTTACAGAAGCGTCAGTGGGGTTTGATACAGCCGTTAATCGAGTTACTCAGGCACTCTATGACCTCACATTTACCGCTGCTAGTCACGATCGCGTGATGATTGTCCAAGTGATGGGACGAGATTCAGGCTATCTGGCGATGGAAGCTGGAATTGCTGGTGGTGCTGATGCAATCCTCATTCCTGAATTAACTCCTGTTTTAAATGAAGATGTGATTACGGGAGTCTGTCGCCATATTCAAGAGTTACAGAAGATTGGCAGAAGGTTTGCTCTAGTCGTAGTTGCTGAGGGTGTCAAAAATCATCTTGGACAAAAAGAACATTACATTGGTGATTATATGGCACGGCATATTAAAGAATGCGGTAGTAAGATGTGTCAAATTAATACATCCGATCCTAATTACATTCATCCCTTTGATACTCGTGTTACGGTCTTAGGTCATGTGCAGCGAGGTGGCACACCAACTTCTAGCGATCGGCTTCTAGCAACTGCCTTTGGTCGAGAAGCAGTGGATTTAATTGCTAATGGTAACTATAACCAGATGGTGATTTGGGAAAATGGCAGGGTAAGCAGTGTTCCCATTAGTCGGGTAATTGAACAAATCAAAAAAGGACGTAGAGAAAAGAAAGCGCCCTCAAGTGTTGATCCTCAAGGGTTTTTAGTGCGAACAGCGAGGGATATAGGTATTTATGTGGGAGAGACAAGTAGTGATGATTAGTAAGGAAAGTACGAACACCTCATCATTACCCATAAACCCGATCACCTAAATCGAAAAATCAAACGGCGATGTCACACTACAGCAGTTTTCGATCAAACGAGCCACAAGATATTTCCTGAAAGGCTCGCAAAGAAAGCCTTTCAGGAAATATCTTGGTTTGGTTTTGAGCGCAAAGCGCTGTAAAACACTAAATGTGGTTGTAAAATCTTAGTATCCTATAGCAATCCTGATGAGCTTCCAAAAACTATTCAGGATTGCTATAAATGGATAGAGATGGTTAGATACGCTAATGAACATCGCACTTTTTGGAACTAGTGCCGATCCGCCAAGTATTGGACATCAACAGATTTTGCTATGGTTATCTAAGCATTACGATCGCGTACTGGTTTGGGTATCCGATAACCCCTTTAAAAACCATCAGGCTCCCCTCAATGATCGCATCAACATGATGGAGTTAACCATCGCGGCGATCAAGCCACATGCAAGGACAATTACCCTACATCCTGAACTTAGTGATCCGCGCACAATTAACACCGTGACCAAAGCCAAACATATTTGGCAGGAGGCAAGCTTTACCCTCGTTATTGGTAGCGACCTTGTACCCCAATTGCCGACATGGTATCGTGTCCAAGATTTGCTGAGCCAAGTTAAATTGCTGGTCGTACCTCGTCAAGGCGTAACCATTGCCGAGGCAGACATTGATAGCCTTGTGCGTATGGGTACTGAAGTAGCGATTGCTCCTGATTCCACCTCGATCCCCAATGTTTCTTCATCCGACTATCGCAATAATGGTAACAGTTCAGTCATAATACCCACAGTCGCAGCATATATCCAACGAGAGTCGCTTTACGCATGGCAGACAAGTCCCGCCCCATAGCCCCTAAACCTCTAGCAGACTTCAAAGTCGGTGTCGACAACGTAATTTTTTCTGTAGATACTGAGCAAAATCGCCTATTAGTGCTACTAGTGATGCGCCAACATGAACCCTATCGAGATTGCTGGTGTCTGCCTGGGACCCTAGTGCGTCAAGGAGAATCCCTTGAAGAGGCTGCCTATCGAATTCTTGCAGAGAAAATCCGTGCAAAAAATCTATATCTCGAACAGCTCTACACCTTTGGTGATATCGGACGCGATCCTCGCGAAGCCCCTGATAGTTATTATGTCCGCTATCTTTCTGTCAGTTATTTTGCCCTTGTTCCATTCTCTCAAGCAGAACTGATCGCTGACGGCGTATGTGGAATTGCTTGGTATCCTGTGCATCAGGTTCCCGATCTTGCATTTGACCACAATCGCATTCTCGAATATGGTCATCGCCGACTCTGCAATAAGCTGGAATATAGCCCAGTTGCCTTTGATGTTTTGCCTGAAGCCTTTACACTCAGTGATCTTTACCAACTATATACAACGGTTCTTGGAGAGAACTTTTCGGACTATTCTAATTTTCGGACGAAATTATTAAAGCTAGGATTTCTGAGTGATACGGGAATCAAATCTTCAAGGGGAGCTGGTCGTCCCGCTAGCCTATACCGTTTTGATGCCGAAGCGTTTGCTCCCTTTAAGGATAAACCGATGGTTTTTATTTAAGCAAAATAGTAAGCAAAATAGCTAGTCTTCATGCAAAGTTAGAAATTTGAGCTGTAAATTAAGTAATTTACAGCAACACACAACTCCAAAAATCAGTGTATGCTGACAGCTTAAACATCAAAAGTACCTTGCATTTTTGCATCATGCTTGATCGAGCAACGATAACCGTAGCCATTTCTATATGTCCCGAAGAGGCGGTTTGTTACTTAGCAAGGGTATACAGTACCCTAGTTATTTTTAATCCACCTGAATTTGTGAAAACCTCTATGGATAGTAGAGTCTTGATTCATTCTTTGGGCTATCCAGATAATCCTGACTCAGCACATACCTGTCGGCAACTTATGGATGAGTTTGGCTTTGATACTGATACTTTTCCTGCTTTTGCGATTCAAGGGCTCGCAACGATCGCTTCGATATTTCCCTGTGATCGCAAAAATTTGGAAGTAGATTTTGAACTAGACCGTCATTTAGATATTGCACCTACAAGCCTAATCGATATTCAATCAAAGGTACAGGATCAAGGCAAATCAGCTTGGTTAGTCCAATTGAAGGAAACCTACTTTTTACAGGAACCAATTTATGATGTTTTGCCACCCATCCACATCACTTCAGGAGATGTTTGGCTTCCTCAGCATCAGTCACATATGGAAGATTTTCAAAATGCCCTCAGTCGTGACATTCTCCGTAGTAAGGTTTAACTTGAGTTCGATAACATTTCGATAACATTATTTGTGCGGTGATTCGCGCCGCACAAATAATGAAAAATGATAGAGAAATACAAGTGCGCGAGACTGTGGTCGTCAACTTCTTGAAATCCTCACTGTAACCATCGATTCTCAAGCTAATCTGAATAAAAGTCGAAGCTAAGGATAAGCTATATAATGTCCTACGTTGACGGAGACTACCAATAGTTCTTGGCTCCAGTGTATTTTAGATTTTCAACATGACCATTTTTGAAGTTTCCGTTCCTGCGACTACTGCTAATATTGGACCTGGGTTTGATTGCCTTGGTGCAGCCCTAAAGCTTTATAACCATTTTGAATTTTCCCTCGCCGATCTCTTAACGATTACCGCATCGGGTGAAGGTGCAGACAAGGTGGAACGGGACGAGACAAATTTGGTGTATCAGGCGATCGCAAAATTTTATCAGCACATTGATCGACCAATTCCGCCGATCGCTTTTCATACAAATACCATGATTCCCCTATCGCGTGGCTTAGGCAGTTCCGCAACCGCGATTGTGGGAGGTATTGTCGGCGCGAACTTGTTAGCAGGTTCACCACTAGATCGATTGGAATTGTTGGATTTAGCGATTGCTATGGAAGGACATCCTGATAACGTCGCGCCAGCAATGTTGGGCGGTTGTCAGTTGATGGCATCCAATCAAGCAGGGGGCTGGGAATATTGCGATTTACATTGGCATGAGAGTATTGGGCTAGTTGTTGCAATTCCTGACTTTGAGCTGTCGACTGCTAAAGCAAGGGAAGTATTACCTAAGAAATTTTCGATGCATGATGCGGTTTTTAATGCTTCGCACTTAGCCCTGTTAAGTCATGGCATCCAGACAGGAAATGTGAGTTGGTTGAAGGCAGGCTTGCAGGATCGTCTCCATCAAAACTATCGCCAAAGCTTGATCACAGGTATGGCAGAGGTACAAGCTGCCGCAATCGCCGCAGGAGCTTATGGATTGGTAATTAGTGGCGCAGGTCCTACCCTCCTTTCTTTAGCACCAATGGGTACAATAGAGGTAGTTGCTCAAGCAATGAATCATGCATGGCAAGCCATCGGTGTCAATGCTATGACAAAATGTTTAGCGATCGCCAAAGATGGTACAACGTTTAAGACTCGGTAGGTTGATTAAGTAGCTTAACTTAATTAAAACCCAAACCAGAGTTTTGTTCAGCCCGCTACGCGAACGGAACAAAACTCTCGGTTTTTAGTTTACTTATGTCTAGCTACTTAGCTGTTAGCGATTAGCTGAGTATTCTCTTGTTCTCATCGAGACTCAGTTTGATAACCCTCAATAGTTGAACTACCAAAAGCTAAAGGCTAATCGCCAAAAGCCAAAAAGCTAATCGCCAAGAGCCTCAAAAACTATTTCAGGAATCCCTATGTCTAAATTTCAATTTTTACTAATCTCGGCTCTAATTTCCTCAGTATTACTCTTATTTGTGGGCAGTCGTGATGGCAATCCCTTTGATATGGTATTTCCTATTGGCGTTGTCATTGGTTTAGTGATCGTTGCTCAAAAATACCTATCAGAAAAAGTCTGGAATCGCTTTGCCCGTTGGGTCAATGAAACTACAAGACGCAAAATCTTCTATGTGCGATCACCTCGTCCTAAAGTCGTCCAAGAGCGCAAACTACTGCCCCCTTCTAAGTTAAATCGCCTGAAATAAATTACCAGCCATTAATTAAGAGAATTCTCACACCATGACCTACGCATCATTAAACCAACCTATGCGAGTTGGTATTGTTGGTTCGGGCTTTGTTGCCAAGCTCCGCACTGAAATTTTGAGCCAAGATGCAAGGATTAAGCTAGTAGCGATCGCTGGTACTCCCGAAAAAGCACAGGCGATCGCCCAAGAGTTTAATATTCCCGAGGTGCATCAATATTGGTCAGAGTTGGTGGTGCGTCCTGATGTGGATTTGGTGGTGATATGTAATGTCAATCGCGATCATGGAGCCGTAGTTGGTCAATCTTTGCGATCGGGCAAGCATGTAATTGTAGAATATCCGCTTTCCTTCAATTTGGCTGAAGCTGAGGAATTAGTAAATCTTGCTAAGCAGAATAATCTATTGCTCCATGTCGAGCATATCGAACTATTAGGCGGTGTGCATCAATTGGTAATGGAACATTTATCAAAATTAGGAACTCCCTTCTATGCTCGATATTCCACCAAAAGCCCCCAACGTCCTGTACCTGATAAATGGACATATAAGCCTGATCTGTTTGGCTTCCCTCTAACTGCGGCAGTTTCTCGCCTCAATCGAATTATTGTTCTCTTTGGAAAAGTTAAAGCAGTTTCTTGTCAATTACGCTATAGTGGCGACAACTTACCATGGCAATTCACATCCTGTGTATGCAATGCTCAACTTCAGTTTGAGAATGGAGTACTTGCAGACATCAGCTATAGTAAGGGTGAAAACTTCTGGCAGCCAGAGAGAATTATGGAATTACAAGGAAGTCAAGGTGCTTTAATTTTCTCTGCTGATAAAGGTAAGCTGATTACCGCCGATGGTGAAATGGAACTAGATGCGGGGACAACAAGAGGATTGTTTAAGAAAGATACGGAAAATGTCCTTTCTCATGTGTTTACAGGGACTCCGCTTTATACCAATCACGAAAGTATTTTGCATTCTCTCGCTGTGGCAAATGCTGCCGAAAAAGCGGCAGCTACCCAGCAGGTTATCATGATTTAAGGTTTACTCATCTATAGGTGAACTTCGCCTATCCTTTGTAGTTTTTAACTAGGTTAAATTCGCGATGTTTACGAAATTACGGATTCAAAATTTTAAGTCATGGGCTGATACGGGTGAGTTTCGGATGGCTCCTCTGACAGGATTTTTTGGTACGAATAGTTCTGGGAAAACGGCGATTTTGCAGTTTTTGTTGATGCTGAAGCAAACTGTCGAATCAAGCGATCGCAATCGGATTTTGCATCTAGGTGGCGATCAATATAGTTATGTTGATTTAGGTACTACTTATGATATTAGTCACAGACATAAACTGCCAGAAAAATTAAAATTCTCCTTTGAGTGGATACCTAAATATATTAATAAAACTATTCTAATGATGCCTATAAAGGAAAAGCACATTCCTTTGCCATCTCTTAATTTTGACCATTATGGAGATGAGCCACTTAGATTTAAGTCTGTAATTGATATTGAAGAAGATCAAGTTAATATAAATTTTTTTGAATACTCTTTTAAGGTTGATGAACTTGGATGGAATAACGTTAATATTACACATTCTAGAGATACAAATAGTGATTATGAAGAAAGTATTTATCAACTTTTTGAAAATGGGAATTTGTTCCAAATGTGGCGAAAATCAAGTGATTCTGAAAGTAAAGAGTCAATTGAAGCCGAGACTGCTTCTAGTTTTAAAATATTAAAAAATTATGGAGTTATTGAATATTTAGCAAGCCCATTCACTTTCCCAAAATCAAATATTTGGTTGAGTTATCTTACACCAACTTATGAAGACTTATTCCAAAACACTTACTATCTTGCTCCTTTAAGGGAGTATCCTAAAAGAACTTATCAGTGGTCTGGTGAGCGCCCACAGAATGTTGGCAAATATGGAGAACTAACTGTTGCTGCTCTTCTTGCTTCTCGTAAAACAGATTTAGAAGTTGAGATTTTAGTAGCAAAATCATTAAAAGAATTAAGGTTAATTGAAAATTTTCGTGTAAATAGAATTACTCCTAATCGAGGTGATTATGAAATATTAGTGCAACGATCGCCTAATTCGGCAGAAGTATTAATTACTGATGTTGGGTTTGGAGTCTCGCAAGTATTACCAATCTTGGTTTTATGCTACTACGCACCCAAAGGCGCAACCCTCATATTTGAACAACCCGAAATCCATTTACATCCCTCAGTCCAAGCAGGACTAGCCGATATATTTATTGAAGTCATCAAAACCCGCAATATTCAAATCATTATCGAAAGCCATAGCGAACATTTATTAAGAAGATTGCAAAGGCGTATGGCAGAAGAAAAAGATGGATTTACGAATGAAGATGCTGCCCTATATTTTTGCAAAATGGATAATCAGGGAGATTCTGAACTAGTACCACTTGAGATTGACATCTACGGCAATATTTGCAACTATCCCGAAGGATTCTTTGGTGATGAAATGGGGGATATAGTTGCAATGAACAAAGCAGCTATCAAGCGCCAGATGAATATGGAAGGGTAAGAATGCATCACATCGTAGATACCAATGTTCTACTTGTTGCTAGTAGAAAAGCTCCTCAAGCATCTCTAACCTGCGTACTCACTTGTATCGAATATCTCGAAACAATCCAAAAATCAGGGACTCTAGTAATTGATAGTCATCGACTTATTATTAGCGAATACATGAACAAAAACTCTATGAGTGGTCAACCTAATAGTGGTGATGCTTTTTTTAAATGGGTTTGGGATCATCAAGCCACTAACCGTTGTGAACAAGTGCCAATTACACAAATATCAGAAGGTGAATTTGCAGAATTCCCAGATTCAGAATCGCTTAAAAATTTTGACAAGTCCGATCGCAAATTTGTTGCCGTTGCCCTCACTCATCCTGCCAAACCCGCGATCGCTAATGCCGTTGACTCCGACTGGCGTAACTATGAACAAGCCCTTAAGGATCACGGTGTTAGCCTTCACTTTCTCTGTCCAGAACTCAGCACAAAATCATAAGTTCACACAGCGCTGTAAAAGCCTACCGCGATACTGCGATAAAATGCTTAATGAGCAAAAATAATAACCACTATGCCAAAGCCTAAGACTAATCTCATCCTGAATTCCAAACCCCAATCCCAAATTACCCTCAGCGAATACATCACCGCGATCGCATGGTCATCTAATAGTAAATATCTAGCGGCGGCGACAGCCTCAGGGGAAATAATCCTAATCGATGATACCAAGGCAGGGAAAGATCTGGCTCTGAAACAAGTGGAATTACAAGCGCCAACGGAAATTTCGGTAGATTGTTTGGGCTTCTCCGCCGATGGGCGTTGGCTAGCGTCTGGGGGACAGGATGGGAAAGTGCGCGTCTGGGATTTGGCGGGAGCAAAACCTGAGATCGCCTCAACGATCAATCTTGGCAAAACATGGATCGAGCATCTAGTTTGGCATCCTACCCGTTCCGAATTTGCCTTTGGCTTAGGGAAATATGTGCAGGTCTGGAGTGCGGAAACCCTGAATATTGTGACTACTTTGCATTTTGAGCAATCAACAGTTTTAGCGATCGCATGGCATCCCAGAGGTGAATACCTCGCCGTTGGTGGTGATGGGGGTCTTAAAGTTTGGGCAGCACAAGACTGGTATGAAGACCCCATTCTCTTTGAGATGCCCACTGCTGCTGCCAAGATCGTTTGGAATCTCTCAGGGGAATATCTAGTGGCAAGTACTATTGATAACTTGGTATTGGTAATGCAATGGCTTGGCAAGGATTTTGATGCTTCTCCTTGGCGAATGCAGGGATTTCCTGGTAAGATTCGCGACTTTGACTGGACAACTAGTGAAATATCTCCTTTATTAGTATCCTCCAGTGGTTCCGATGTCGTGATATGGGAAAAACATGCTGACTTAAATGTTGGCTGGGAAGGTGAGGTCATCAAGGGGCATAACAACATTGTCGGCTTTGTTGCCTTTAAACCTAAGACCGAAATCTTAGCATCCGCCGATGAAAATGGCAGAATTGCCATATGGGAAAATGCGAAGGACTGGGTTCAGGCGCTTGAAACTCCAATGGGCGAGATTACAGCTTTGCAATGGCAACCACAGGGCAAAAAGCTAGTTGCGGCGAATGCTGATGGTCAACTTATGCTCTGGACAGAATCATCACAGGGTAAAGGGTTTCGTTAATCTATAATATTTATCGATTAGTCACTCTACAGATACCCTTGTACCAAGCTATGATCCTGTATTTGGACGGATCAATACAATCGGTGTTTGCTCCGATGCATTACCCGCAGGATTCATAATCAGGGCTTGATTGAGCAATTCTTCAGAAGCACCAGAAGTGGCGGCTAAAACCTTCACGCGACGTAAATCATTTACATCCACGATAGCAGCTTCGAGTCCAGTCCCAGCCTTGATTTCATCGACAACGGCTTGCGGATTTTTAGGGCCCAGCACAATGAATTGATCATAGGGTGGCAAAGTACCAGTAACATCATCGATTAATCTTGCCTGTTCTCCAGCCAACATATAAAATACTCCTGGAATACGGAAAATAGCCTTTGCAAGGGAACCGATAATGAAAGCAAAGGCAACGCGCCATGCCCCTGATTCATTAATTAAGGATTGCAGACCACAAGCTGTGGCAAGACTGGAAGTACTCTTGAAGTAATAACAGAGACGCTTTGCTAACCATTTGGGTTGAATATCACTGGGATGATAGAAGTTACCCTGCATAATCGCGATTGGAGTTTCGGCGATCGTGACGATATCTCCTGCTTGAGCATGACTCATTACATAGCGTTGCATCACATCTACAGGTGTATCACCTGCGGAGAGAATGTGAGTACGAATCGGTAACACATCGGCATCAGGAGTAGGTCGCCAACGTTCCCTTTGATTAGCATCGGGAAATTGTAATGGAATAATGCAATGCTTGACCTTCTCTTCACGTCCCGCAGGTCCATAGATAGTGTAATGGACACGTACCCATGCACTTTTTAAGTCTTCAAGATTTTTGCCACTGATATCAATTTGAATTTCTAACCCCGTGCTTGTTTTGGGAGTAACGATGTAGGATTCCCAATAGTTGTCGTTACGACTTGCCACATTGGGATGACGCGATCGTAAATACATTTGAGTATGAATGCCATCTAGACTATCGCTTGATAGCAGTGATAGCTGAGAATTAACTTCGACAAGGAAAACATCAAGCTTGCGAGTTTTGTTGGTCGCAGTTAGCAGCAATTCCAGTCGGTAATGATCTGGCTCGTAGGTCAGAAATTGCCAAGCCCCGTTATCAAATTCGAGTAAGTTGCCTTGTCTTGTTTTATATTGCCACTCAAATAGGAGCCATAGTAATAAAACTAGGCCGCCAAGAATTGCGATCGCTATAGCCAAACCAATCAAAATATTCATTAGCATTAATTGTTAATTCCTACTTTTTATACCAATTCACGAAGGTATGACAACAATTTTGCGAATTAAAAGCCAAACCTATTGAGTTTTTCTGAACTAAAAAATAGCTGAGCCATTTTTAGTTTTGGTGTTTAGTCTCTACGAATAGATTGTTTAAGGGTTTTGCAAAGCTCGGCGATTTCGTACAGACCACCATCTGGCTCTGCTAATTTCTTCACCATTGCACTACCGACGATTGCACCATCTGCATTCCAGTCGATGACTTGCTTAGCATGTTCGGGTTGCGAGATACCAAACCCAACAGCGATCGGTTTATCAGTGATTTCTTTGAGTTGATCGATCATCGTCTTTACCCCTTTTGCTACCTCAGTACGTACACCCGTTACACCCGTCGCACTAACCACATAAATAAAGCCCTGTGACTTCTCGGCGATCGCCGCAAAACGTTCAGCAGGACTAGTCGGAGCAATTAATAAAATTACTTCAATCCCTGCTTGAGTAGAAGGTTCTAGTAATACATGGGATTCTTCGAGGGGGAGGTCAGGGACGACTAAGCCGCGTACCCCTGCGTCATAAATTTTTTGGAGGAATTTTTTGACCCCAATATTTAAAATAGGGTTGTAATAGGTGAAAAGGATAATTGGCGATCGCAATTCGGGGGCAACTTCACGGACAATATCTAACACCTTGTCCAAGGTCGTCCCATTTTGCAAAGCCCTTGTTGCCGCCGCCTGAATTACAGGACCATCTGCCAAAGGATCGGAATAGGGTACACCTAACTCAATCAAATCCGCGCCATTTTGATCTAAGATCCGCAAAGCTTTAGCCGTTGTCTCCAAGTTTGGATCACCAGCTGTAATAAAAGGTATTAGAGCAGCTTGTCCTCTAGCTCGCAGTTCTTCAAATCGAGCGGAAACGGATATCATGACTTAAAAATTTCCAGAAAAAGTAATCCCGTATTATAGTAGCGCTTCACGGTGACTTGTTACAGCTATTGGCAAAGCTAGAGTTTCTCCACAACAAACTAACGCTAAAGTGGTTGACATTTGCCCGCACGAATTAGACCTACACGCCTAGCGATCGCCTCACCTTGAGAGTTAAATGCGCCCCAAGTTTCCACAAAATCAGTGAGATCTTCTTGACTATTGACTTCGATAATTTCACAGACCCCTATATCACCTCGCCTACCTATGAACCAGATCCCAGTAGTAATCAATTCTTGTGAATCTCTAAGACTATTAAAACTATCAGATGTCACTTACAGCACCTTACACAACTAAAATCCAGATAAATTTTTAAAATTCTTACCTCAAGAGACATTCAAAGATTTAGCTGGATTTTAAATATAGTGCTTTTCAAGTAAAAGTGGTAGTTTCCTCGCAGAAGATTGGCAAATTGCCCAGATCGTAAAGCAATGTAAGTTCCATCTTGAGGATAGGTTGCATTGAGTCGCTAAGCACAGTAGAAGAAATCATAGATTTGTGGATTAATTATTTATTTACCATAATGTCCTGAAGCATCCTCATAACAATACAATATGAAAAATGGCGTTAAGTTAATATGGCGCAAATTTTTGGAGAATTTACAGAAAATTTTGTAGATAGAAGCGAATATTTAGTCCTAGGATTTTCGCCTTCCTCTTTGCCAATTCAATCGCGTTGGAAGACTAATGGGCTTTCTGCTGATTTCCTTGGTGATTATGTCCGAAATTTTTTCCCTGGTAATACAAATGCTAACCTGACTAAACAAGCAGAAATCAGATCGGCAGTTAGCTTTATTGCTAATGAACTCTTAGAAAATGCAATGAAATATAGTTATGAAAGTGCAAATCAAACAGTTAATCTAGAAGTACATTTGTTCAGCGATCATCTGATTTTCTTATCAAAAAATAGTGTATCTCCAAAAGAAATTTCTGGTTTTCAATCTTATATCCAAGAAGTTATTACAGGTGATATTGGTCAGATGTATATTGATCAGGTTGAAAAAAATGTCACTAATCAAGAAGAAGAAAAATCTGGACTTGGCTATTTCACAATGATTATGGACTATGACGCAGTTTTAGGATGGAAATTTGAAGAATCTGAAAATGATAGCCATGTGACAATGGTAACAACGATGGTACATTTACCACTTTTGTAAATTATGAATCAAAGTTTAATAGGGAGAATTTAAAGAATGGAAGTTAAGGGTGATGATTATAAAGTCTGGTATGACCCGTCAGAATTTACTATTTATTGTCAAGGAGCTTTACGATTAGCAGGCTCGGAGGAATATGAGCCTATAGTACAGATTTTAGAATATGTGATTGATAAAGCACCACAAAATATCAATTTAGATCTGGTTCAGTTAGAGTTTTTAAATAGCTCAGGTATTAATGTTTTATCCAAATTTGTGATTAAAGTACGCCATAAAGAGAAGATTAAAATCACTGTCAAAGGTTCTGAAATCGTTCCTTGGCAAGGCAAATCTCTCAAAAACTTACAGCGTTTAATGCCTAACTTAAAATTAAATTGGAGCTAAAAATTTAAAATTTTATCTTATACATTAGTAAGTACGTGTGCAAAATAAATTACCAAAACCCGTAAAGTTGCACCCTGTAGGGGTGCAGCTTTACGGGTTTTGGTTGTAATTAATTATGCCTAGCTACTTATTACAGTCTATTGATGCAATGAGTAGTATGGAAATATTTTTAAAAGTGTCGCTTCACGCCACTTTTAAAAATATTTCTTGATTTTAATTAAGTGAAAAACGCTATATCTAAGCAATAGATTGCAATTTTTTAGACACTGAAACTCTAATATTTTCTAATAGGTAATTAATCTCCGCAGGTGAGATATGTCCACTATCTACTTCACGCCCAGCCGCTTTCGATAGAAAAGTCAAAATTTGCTTTGGTAACATTAAAGTCAAACCATTCTTTAGATGTAGCTCTAACTTGCGAATCCCTGTACCAAGAGGATAAATACTATACTGATCTAATCCTTTGACGACCTGACCACCATAATCAAAATAACGCATTTGGACATTACGATCACTAGGTGGTTGACCAATGTATCCATCAAGCTCCTGTCTAATAAATTGTGCCAACTCATGCAAGTTTTCTCTCTGGGCAAACAGTAGGCATTTTTCGAGGGCATGAGTCAGAGGTAATTTGGCAATCGCTTCTTCTGTTTCTAAGCGCACTTCCAAGTCTACTAAGACATTATCAAGACTAAGCACAGTACAAGATTCCGAAACTGACATGATGCTCCGTACTAGGTTGTAATTTATAGCGTATGGTGACTGTTAAGATGAAAGTTAAAGTTATTTTTGCATAAAGTCCATGCTCACTTCCGATCACAATGTTACAGAAGATCTTGACATTATTGATGTAGATGTACCCAAACGCGGGATGCCAGTCACTATCATCACAGGGTTTTTAGGTAGTGGTAAAACTACTCTGCTCAATTATATTTTGCAAAACCAGCAGAATCTCAAGGTTGCGGTTTTGGTTAATGAGTTTGGTGATATCAATATCGATAGCCAGCTATTGGTTGCTGTTGATGAAAATATGATGGAATTAAGTAATGGTTGTATCTGCTGCACGATCAATGATGGCTTAGTTGACGCTGTTTACAATGTTCTTGAACGAAGCGATCGCATTGATTACATGATTGTCGAGACTACAGGGGTGGCGGATCCTCTACCCATTGCTCTTACTTTTCTAGGTACAGAGCTACAGCATCTAACACGCCTTGACTCAATTTTAACTGTCGTTGATTCGGAAGCTTTTACCTCAGATCATTTCAATAGTGATGCTGCCTATGCTCAAATCATGTATGGCGACATTATTATTCTTAATAAAACTGATCTCGTTACTGAAGGGAAATTACAAGAGCTAGAAACCTTCATTAATAAGACCAAAACCAAAGCGAGAATTTTGCGATCGCATTTGGGAATCGTGCCATTACCCTTAATCCTTGATGTGAAGATCGACCAATCAGCGATCTCGTCTAGTCAAAAAGATAAAGATCATACTCACCACGAACATGCACATCACGATCATGGCAGCCCACACTCCCATGAACAATGCCACGATCCCGAATGTAACCATGAGCATCACCACCATGAGCATCATCATTCTGATCACCTAGAAAACGACGGATTTGTATCTATATCATTTCAAAGCGGTCGTGCCTTTGATCTCGATAAGTTTCAAAACTTTTTAGATAAAAAATTACCCATAGATGTGTTTAGAGCCAAAGGGATCTTGCGCTTTGCCAATATCGATAATAGTTATGTGTTCCAACTTAGTGGCAAACGCTATGAACTCAAAAATGATGATCGCGGCCAACCACTGAATAATCAACTAGTGATTATTGGTCGCAATTTACACCGAGAAAAGATACTTGCTGACCTCAACGATTGTCTTATCTAAATTAACAACAGAGAAGCGGCGCAATGCGCCGCTTCTCTGAGTTTAAGCATGAACCGCTAAGCGATCGCATAATTGATCAGCTTGAATTACTCCCTCAACTCGATCAACAGGTGCTCCGTCCTTAAATAAGACTAGAGTTGGCAAAGCATAAACCTTATATTGCGAGGCGATTTCAGGATAATTGTCAGTATTGATCTTCACAATCTGAACCTTATCTTTCATTCTGTCGCTAACTTTGTCCAGAATCCCTGTCATGAGCTGACAAGGACCGCACCAAGGGGCATAAAAATCCACGAGAATGGGCAATTCTGAACTTTCTAATAACTCGTTAAAACTACCGAATTGCTTTGTGACTGACATTGGGCGATCACTCCTTTAAAAATTTAATTCTATAGCAATTCCCAAAAAAGTAGGAGTACACCATCCAACCTTTGTTTAAGTAGCTCAACTTAATTAAAACCCAAACCAGAGTTTTGTTCCGCCCGCTACGCGGGCGGAACAAAACTCGCGGTTTTTAGTTTACTTATGTCTAGCTACTTAGTTTGAATAGGTTTAAATTTTTTGTCGTAAAGGTTACATCTCTAAGCTAAAATAAGCTCTGGCTATTACTCAATCCGCAATGATCTCTAGTAACGATTTTCGACCTGGCGTAACAATCGAACTCGATGGCGAAGTCTGGCGTGTAGTTGAATTTTTACACGTGAAGCCTGGTAAAGGTTCAGCTTTTGTCCGCACTACACTAAAAAGCGCCATGACAGGTAAAAACCTAGAAAGAACCTTCAGGGCTGGGGAAATGGTTCCTCAAGCTGTGTTAGAAAAAAGTTCTATGCAGCATACCTATAAAGATGGTGAAGATTATGTCTTTATGGACATGCAAAGCTATGAAGAAGCAACTTTGACAACCACTCAAATTGGTAGTCGTGTCAAGTACATCAAAGAAGGTATGGAAGTCAACGTTGTACGTTGGGGTGATCGGGTAATCGATGTGGAATTACCTAATACTGTCGTACTAGAAGTTATCGAAACCGATCCTGGATTAAAAGGTGATACGGCTACAGGTGGTAGTAAGTCCGCGAAAGTGGAAACAGGCGCATCGATCAACGTTCCGCTATTTGTGAATATTGGCGATCGCATCAAAATTGATACTCGTGAAGACACGTATTTGGGGCGTGAAAATTAGGTGGAATTTAGCTTAGAGCAATTACGTGAACTAGTCACGATTCTAAACAAGACCGACATCACCGAACTCACTCTAGAATCAGGTGATTTACGTCTGAGTATCCGCAAAAGTGATACGAAGGTTGCGCCAACTGTAGTGCAAGCCGCTCCTGTTGCCTCTACCTTGCCATCGGTAGTGGTAGTCGATAATGCACCGATTAGTCCTGTCGCCCATTCAACGATCGCTGATTCGATACCCGCCAAAAAGCTCATCGAAATCACATCACCAATGGTTGGGACATTTTATCGTTCGCCTGCACCCGATGAGCCTCCATTTGTGGAAATTGGCGATTCGATTAAGAAGGGTGGCACTGTCTGTATTATTGAGGCAATGAAACTGATGAATGAGATTGAGTCTGATGCTAGTGGCAAAATTGTCGAGATCTTAGTGGATAATGCCCAGCCAGTCGAATATGGTCAAGTATTAATGCGGGTTGAACCTAACTAAATTCTAATATCCCTGAAAGGAGCGCTAAGCGCTCTTTTTTATTAAGTAGCTCAACTTAATTAAAACCCAAACCAGAATTTTGTTCCGCCCGCTACGCGGGCGGAACAAAATTCTCGATTTTTAGTTTACTTATGTCTAGCTACTTACTATCACTTTGGGATTGCTTGGCGATCGCAATAAACACCACTACAGAAAGATTGCGATTGATTGTTAACAATTGTTAAGCTAATAACATAAAATATCAAATAACTTCACACATTAAGGGGACAGCAATGGAAACTAAATTTGATTTTAGCGGGCAAAATCTTTTCACTCCTATAGTTTTTCGTGAAGATTTTAATCAGTTTGCCAAATTGAGTGAAACCCAAGCTTGGTCACTTTTTTTCACTGTTAGCCGCGAAGACAGTGCTTTAGGTTTTAGCAGAGCTGCAGGCAGATTCTGGACTGGTTTAGTAATTGCCACAGTAATTGAATCTATACTTGGCGTTGTTTTGTTTCACACTATCTAACTGATGTTACGTGGAAGTTTCTAAGACCCTCACCCCTAGCCCCTCTCCCATTAAGGGAGAGGGGAACAAGAAATTAGTCTAGCTCCCCCTCTCCCTTGATAGGAGAGGGGGCAGGGGGGTGAGGGGGATATTTGTTCCACGTAACATCAGTATCTAAGAGAAAAGGGGATTCATCCCCTTTTCTCTTAGATGGTAAGACTAAATTCAATGCACATTTTTAATCAACCAATTAAGTTTTGCTTCAGATAGCTCTAGGTTGCTAATCATAGACTGACTAAATTCTGCTAAATGAGTTTCTACACTGCCATCGTCATCATTGCCATATCCTAGGCGCTTGACAGTTCCTCGTAAACGATCTGAAAGGCAAAGGCAAATTGCTCTATAAAAGCGTGACGCAAAGTTAATATCCTGCTGTAATTTTGCTAAAAGCTGTACTCTAGAAATAGATAGGACAACACTTTCTTCTAGCGATCGCACGCTAGCAAGTGGAGGACGAGTATCAATGAAGGAAACTTCTCCGACAACTTCTCCTTCAGCAATTTTAGCCAGTTCCTTGTGATCCTGTGATTCGATTGCCACACTAAATGATCCACTCACAACAATATATAGTGAATCGCTCACCTGACCTTCGCGGATTAAGAGTCGATCAGGTGGAATTACTTCTTTTTTGCCTTTCTGGGCAAACCATTCAAGGTCGATATTATTAAGCTCACTAAAGAAAAGTAAAATTTTCTTCACTTTCAACCTCTATAACTGGATTACACATAAGTAAACATAATTTTTGCAGATTCTCTTACAGGCTATTCAGGCTTTGAGTAGTATGAAAATATTTTGAAAATTAGTGTTTTGGACTACTTTTCAAAATATTTTTGGGTTTTAAGTAACCGCAAAGCGCTGCATGAAAACAATAATGCTAATTAAAAAATTTAAAAAACTGTAATTTAAAAATTTTAATTTTTGATGTAAATATTTGATGTAAACACTTGGTTATTGAGTATCAATCATAACTAAAGTAACAAGCCTTTTAAAAAGCAAAGATGAAAGCCCACCTCTGCTTTTTGTGATTACAACTTATTCAAGAAACATTATTTTTAGAGAACTGGGTTGAGCAAGATCTCCTTCTAACAAAAGTTTACAGTTGGCATGAAGATGACGGGCAATATGATACAAAGACTCAATGTCGTCTGGAGCACCGATTTTGTTAGCAATCTCATCCAGCGACAGAGATATAGTAGAAGTCTTTAATGCGCTCATCATTTTCTTTTGTAAATCTAAGATCTTGGCTCCAGCCTTTTTACCTGCCTCAACTCCTGGCTGGTGGTAAGCATTAATATTCACGAGCGACGCATAGAAACTCACAGCACGTTCATACAGCGCAATTAATGCACCTATGGTGAGTTCTGAAACGATGGGAATTGTGACTGTAATCGAGTCGCGACCATTTTCGTAAAGGGCACTCCTTGTCCCTTGAAGGAAACCTAGTAAGTAATCTCCTGTGACCACCCCTTCTTCTACTTCGGGATGTGGTTTTGCTGAATCTTGCAGAACTTCGATAAAAGTAGCAAAGAAATTTGGAACGCCTTCGCGCAGTTGCTGGACATAGGCATGTTGGTCAGTTGAGCCTTTATTGCCATAAACAGCAATTCCCTGATAAACCAAATTGTCATTTAGATCTTTTTCTTTACCTAGAGATTCCATGACTAACTGTTGTAAATAGCGACTAAACAGTAAGAGGCGATCTTTATAGGGCAGGATGACCATATCTTTTTCGCCTTTGCCGTTGCTAGCAAAGTGCCATGACATCGCGAGTAGTGCTGCAGGATTTTGGCGAAGATTTTCCACACGGGTTGCGGCATCCATCAAGTTTGCACCCCGCAACATTTCGCGAATATTAATACCTTGGAGTGCCGCTGGGACTAAGCCGACTGCGGATAGTTCTGAAGTTCTACCACCGATCCAGTCATACATGGGGAAGGTGTCGAGCCAGCCATTACCGATCGCATATTTTTCTAAGGCACTACCAACACCCGTAATCGCGATCGCTTGTTTTGCAAAATCTAAACCTGCTTTTTGAAAGGCAAATTCCACTTCTTTCATTCCATTAGCCGCTTCAGGCGTACCACCAGATTTAGAAATAACCAATACAAGGGTGGTGCTGAGACGATCACCTAATAGATCAAGTACTAGGTCAATGCCATCGGGATCAGAGTTATCAATGAAGCTAATTTTGAGAGGAACATCAGCTTTAGCAAGAGCCTGAGCGACAAATTGCGGGCCTAAAGCTGATCCCCCGATACCAATCGACAAAATATCTGTAAATTTAGATGCTGTTGGCGGATGAATAGTTCCTGTATGAACTTTTTGGGTAAATTCCTCAATCCGATCTAGGGTTTCGGTAATGTCTTTACGCAATTCCTCAGTAGGAGCAATTTCTGGTGCTCTTAACCAATAATGACCAACCATGCGTTGTTCATCAGGATTGGCGATCGCACCTGACTCCAAAGCCTTCATATCCGCGAAAGCTTTAACAAACTTAGGTTGGATCTTTGTTACAAAGTCTAGCGTAAACCTTACCCGACTGATATCCAAGTATATACCTAGCTCTGAATGGTAATACAGCCAGTCTTGGTACCGTTGCCATAGATCCACAGCCGAATTCATACGAACCTCACATGCTTAAAACAGACAATGCACAATGCCAATCGTAAGCGATAAATAGCAACCTTGTTTGATCTTCTTCATACAAAAAATAGATGCCACATCAACTACATTTTTCAATTTTGGTAGCTTTAGCACTCTCGCTATAACATTTCAAAAAATAATAGGACTATTTTTTGAGCCCAAAAACCTTACTGAGATTACCTTGTCAGCAATTCTCATTACAGTTAATTGGTAGTGCTGCAAAGTAATTTTTTTAGTAATTGTGTTGCGGGCGCGAAGCGCCCGCAACACAATTACATTACGTGACTACCCAGTTAATCAAAGATAGCCCAGTGATGTGCCAAGAAAAATCTCCCACCAAGCTATAGTTAGCTAATCAATACATAAAGAAATAGACTTTACTCGACTGAAAGACCGAAAAATAGTGATTTACATTACTTTTCCCCCTTCCTAGATACCTAAAGATGGTGATCGCTGTAAATCTACGTTAAGAAGTGCATCAAACCTTGCTTCATAACACCAGCAAAGTGTTATGGTGATCTCATAGCCAAATCAGCTATTTACCTCAGTGGGGTAACAACAAGATTGCGCGTTTCCTTTTTTATTAGCTGGTTTGGAGGTTAAAAGCGAGGTCATTGAGATGAAACTTGTAATTCAAGGCAAGAATATTGAAGTCACTGAAGCTATCCGCGAGTATGTCGAGCAAAAAATTGACAAAGCGGTTAGCCATTTCCAATCGTTAACCACGGAGGTAGATGTGCATCTATCTGTGGCTCGTAATCCTCGCATTGCGTCAAGTCAATCTGCGGAAGTCACAGTCTATGCCAATGGATCCGTAATCCGTGCCGAGGAAAAGACTGAGAATTTGTATGCCAGTATTGACCTAGTTGCTGACAAGATTTCACGCAAGTTGCGGAAATTTAAGGAACGCAAGACTGATCGCGCTGCTGCAAAGACTAGTGTTGCCGTTGTTGAGCAACCTCCTGTACCACTTCCCAATGGTAATCGTGTGGTTGAACTTCCCAATCAAGTTGTGCGAAATAAGTACTTCACAATGCCTGCGATGTCAGTGGATGAAGCTTTGGAACATTTGGAGTTGATCGATCATGATTTTTATGTTTTTCGCAATGCAGAGACAGGGGATATCAACGTTGTGTATGAACGCAATCATGGTGGCTATGGTGTAATTCAACCCCATGATGTCAATAGGAAACATTAACATCTCATAGGGCTTGCTCAAACCAAACGAATTTATTAGGTTAGATGGAGTTGTAACGCGGGCAAAGCCCAAACAACATTTCCCCAATGCGTAAGTCCTAATCTCATAAAAAAGAAGGGGTGCTTTTGGTCCCTTCTTTTTTATGCAGTAAATTTTGCCCTATTTGAGTCTGGATTTGCTACGCTAGGAGCCTAGACCCCATCTGGCACTCAACTTAAATCAATTTTATCTTTTATTTGTAGAGCAGATATGACCGTTAAGTATGGCGAACAAGCGATCGCAGAAGCAACTCTGACAACTTTCCCAAATCCTAGAATTGGCAGAGACTATAGCGTTCAGATTACCTTACCTGAATTCACTTGTAAATGCCCATTTTCGGGCTATCCCGACTTTGCCACTATTTACATTACCTATACCCCCAACCTAGTACTGGTTGAACTGAAAGCAATTAAGCTTTACATCAATGGCTATCGTGATCGCTTTATTTCCCATGAGGAATCAGTTAACCAAATTTTGGACGATTTTGTGAAAGCAGGCGATCCACTTAGAATAAATATCAAAGGTGACTTTAGCCCTCGTGGTAATGTGCATACAGTAGTTGAAGTCAATTATACAAAGCCAATTACTGACTAATTAATCTTAATCTACAACGATTACCAAAAATTATCAGTTACAGTCTATTTGGGCTGAATTAAAATTGCACTAAATTCTTTGATCACAGGGAACCATCATAGATGTAAATACGTCACACAAATCTAGATGTAGTTAAATTATGAGACTTCTCAAGAAATATCAATCGTCTGCTAGTGCAGAAATTAACCTAACAGCTTTGTTGGATGTGGTGTTCTCGATTTTGGCATTTTTTATTTTGCTATCATCGGCACTAATTGTCCCTAGTCGCCTCGGTGTCGATCTGCCAATTAGCGATCGCAATAGTAATGCTAATCAAAACACATCTGATCTTAAATCTGAAGATATTTTTTTAATCACCCTAGATCCCAATGGTCAAATGCTCTCTAATGGAAAACTTGTCGGCTCTCAAAAGCTGGAACAGGATATTCGTAATTTCTTAGCAACATCTTCCAAGGGATTCGTTGTCCTAAGTGCAGATAATACGAATGTATCTTACCAACTGGTCATTAATCGTCTTGCTGAGCTTAGAGGCATCGCAGGCAATCGTGTGGCGATCGCCACCTCTAAATCTTCATAATTAGTTAAGTCGTAAAATGAAAATCAATTAAAAACTTACTAATAAAACTATGTTGCCGACCGAACCTGAAAGCCAACTAACTGTAAGTCCATCAAAGCAACCCATGAATTTTGTGCATAAAACTTTGAACAGGGAAGCCATGAGTCAGGTGGCTAGTAAAGTAAGCACTTTCGTTATCGAAAATCCCTTTTGGATGCTAGTAATAGGATCTATTGGTTTGCATACAGCATTTGTCCTCCTCACTCCTAACCCTATTAAAAAAGCAGAAATCCCTCCTGAAGTGATTGTGCCAACTGTGAAGTTGCCACCAACGCAAATAACGACTCTCCCCAGAACTAATAAATCTATTTTCGATAACTTATTTGTTAAATCAGCAAATAATAAGTTTAATGTAGCAAATAATGCATCACCGAATTCGTCAAATCCTCTAGCTCGTATAGAAAATTTTCCGCTAGCAGACAATAGTGCTACCTTCGATGATTCACTATTTCTAAATCCTCAGTCCCCCACAACACCTACTGAAGTTATCAAAACCCAATCTCCTGTAACTAAACTATCCCCCCCATCACGGTTTTCTGAATCTGGTCAAATCGATAACACGACTAAAAAAACTGCCACTAACAATATCAAGCCAGAGCTACAAGGGAATAGCTTAAAAAAAGATCCTAACCCTGACTTTAAGAATAATGAAAATTGGAAACTAGCACTTGGTAATGGTAAAACAACCTCTCAAGAAACAACTAGGTTTCCAGAGAAACAGTTTAAAGATGTTGCAACTTTAATGTTCAGTGATCCTGATATTATCGAGTATAGAAAGCAAGGTATTCTCAAAGACACAGTCATCGCCCCTAAAGATAAGTTGATTTCTCTCTCAGATGAGAAGAGAGAAAAAGGTGTTGAATGGATTCCTCCCAAAACTACAAAGGTTGAAGGTAAACGCGGAACTATCACTTATGCCTGGCTATTAGAACCTGACGGTAAGATTGCCAAAACATTTGTTGAGGCAAGTGCTGATCAAGACTTACTGAAAATTGTCAAAGAGACTGTTAAAGAATATAAATTCAAGCCTATCGATAATCTTACTAGTGGTAAACGTCGGTTTGTCTATGTTCAGTATGTTTTTCAGTAGAAATTAGTTTAAATAACGTGAGTTCGGGATAATTTTATATGGGCTTTGAGAGGGGGTTTGCGTAGCAAACCCCCTCTCAAAGCCCAAAAGTAAAAGCCTTGCTAAGCAAGGCTTTTACTTTTGGGCTTTTAAAAATTTGCCAGCTTAACCCGAACTCACGTTAAATACTGTGCGCATTTTGCCGTTGAATAAGCTTTTCTTCTAGCTAGTTTCACTGGAAAGCCTAACAGCTTAGAATTGAGGTTAATATATTGATTGAATTTTTCTATTAAAACCTAATCTATAAATTAGGAACACATATAAGTTAACAAAAAGTTATCGAATATTTTTAAATACAAACGAAATCTCATCATTTTATAGCTTTATCAAAATCCTTAAAATCGTTTACTAGATAAGAACTTAACTAATTTAGATGTCCCAAAAGCATTCTATAACTATCACCTATAACCAATGGTAGAAATAAAAACCTAACTGTTCGCAGTGTTGCTAGGAGCGATATGATGCGTCTTAGCACCTCCGTGGGTGATAGAGATAAACAGAACTTGTCTGAGTGCCTATACTTGGGTACAACTTCAAGCCCTCGTTTATTAATTTGGTTGCAATCTTTAAGAGGTTTATTACATTCATGGCTACTACCTACAAAGTAAAACTTATTGATAACGAAGGTAACTCTCAAACTATTGATGTTCCTTCGGATGAGTACATTCTGGATGTCGCAGAATCTCAAGGCATTGACCTTCCTTACTCATGCCGTGCTGGAGCTTGCTCTTCCTGTGCTGGTAAGATTCTCAATGGTGATATTGATCAAGGCGACCAGTCCTTCTTGGATGATGAGCAAATTGAAGCTGGATATGCCCTACTTTGTGTAACCTATGCTCAATCCGACCTCGAAGTATTGACCCACCAAGAAGAAGCTCTATACTAACCTCTTCTTAAAAAAATTAGAAATATTCTAAAAGCTCCTTGCACTAACTGATGCGTTAGGCGCACGGAGCTTTTTTGAGCTATAGAATGTAACGAGGTATTTGTAGCAAAAATTTTTCTAATTTAACATGAGTTCGGGATAATTTGAAACAGGTTTTGCTACGCAAACCCTCTCTCAAAACTCAAAAGGAAAAGCCTTGCTTAGCAAGGCTTTTCCTTTTGAGTTTTAAAAATTTGCCAGCTTAACCCGAACTGACGTTAATTTATAGTTTGAATGCCAAGATAACTTGCTACACGTCCTTTCAGATGACAATCACCGATACTAAGCATTATTAATATTCGCGTTTGCTTAAGATCAAAAAATATCAAGGTAATAGTTTGCTGTAATTCTTACCTAATTGGATTTGGGCGAGACTTTGACAAGATAAATGTAGCTCAATTCATTGTTTCTCTCTTGTTTAGGGCTCGGATATCACTTATGATTGGGGCTGCAATCCTTAATAGGTTTATTACAGAAAACATGGCTACATACAAAGTAACGCTTATTACCGACGGTGATTCTAAAACCATCAATGTATCTGATGACGATTACATTCTTGACGTTGCCGAAGCTGAAGGTTTAGATCTTCCTTACTCCTGTCGTGCTGGTGCTTGCTCTTCCTGTGCAGGTAAAGTCATCAGCGGCACTGTTAATCAAGAAGATCAGTCTTTCTTGGATGATGATCAGATCGAAGCTGGATATGTGTTGACCTGTGTCGCTAAGCCAACCTCTGATGTCACCATTGAGACCCACAAAGAAGAAGAGCTTTACTAAGTGAATTCTTTGCGTAAATTATCTGTGTAAATTTTCGTAGATATTACGAAAGCGCTGATCGCTAACTTAACTTAGTGTTCGGCGCTTTTTTGATGATACACAGCCAAAATTTTAATTCAGTGCAACACTGTAACGTTGTAATTTGGTGTTACATTTTTCAGAATCCAAATTGTAAGGGGCAGCACCAATTTTGTCTGGCAACGAAGAAGAAGATATCGGCATCGAAACCCAACCAACACAACCTACTAAGCGATCGCTTCTCAATATCGCAACGACTGTGGCAGTTGCCACTTTATTGAGCAAAATATTTGGTTTACTGCGACAAGTGGCGATCGCGGCTGCCTTTGGTAATGGCACGGCATATGGTGCATATAACTTTGCCTATGTAATTCCTGGCTTTCTGTTGATTTTGCTTGGCGGTATTAATGGACCTTTTCACAGCGCGATCGTCAGTGTCCTTGCCAAACGCGATCGCCGCGAAGTTGCCACGATCATCGACAGCATCACTACGATCGTTACAGGTTTTTTGTTATTAATGACGATCGCTTTAGTGATTTTTGCGGAACCATTAATGCATCTAGTTGCCCCAGGGCTATTTGTCCCAGAGTCTGACTTACTAGCTAAAGGGATTACCCCTGAAGCAATTCAAAATCTCAAGATTACTAAAGACATTGCCATCCAACAGTTTCAGATCATGGCTCCGATGGCAGTCTTAGCAGGATTAGTGGGGATTGGCTTTGGCGCGCTTAATGCCTCGGATACCTACTGGTTGCCTTCGGTGAGTCCCATCTTTTCTAGCTTAACTGTGCTAATTGGTATTGGCGGTTTAGTGTGGACGATGGGCAACAAAATCCTGCTGCCAGAAAATGCGATGTTAGGCGGCGCAGTCCTCGCTTGGTCAACGCTAGCAGGTGCAGTGATGCAATGGCTAGTGCAATTACCCGTGCAGATTAAATCGGGCATGGGGGGGTTTAAGCTCAGGTTTGACTTTCAGCGTCCCGAAGTCAAAGAAGTGATGAAAATAATGGTTCCTGCGACTTTTTCATCGGGGATGTTGCAAATTAATGTCTGGACTGACTTATTTTTCGCGTCCTTCATCCCTAATGCGGCGGCGGAGGTTTCGGCAATGGGCTATGCAGGTTTGCTAGTGCAAACGCCTTTAGGGATTTTGTCGAATGTGATCCTTGTCCCACTATTTCCCGTTTTATCGAAACTAACCGATCCCGAAAATTTAGATGAACTAAAACAGCGTATTCGTCAAGGCTTGATGCTGACAGCTTTGACGATGTTGCCCTTGAGTGCCTTAATGGTAGCTTTAGCATTGCCCATCTCTCAGGTGGTATACGAACGTTATGCTTTTGATACAGAGGCTTCACAACTGACCGCTACCGTATTGATGGCTTACTCTGTAGGTATGTTCGTGTATTTGGGTCGCGATGTGTTGGTACGGGTGTTTTATGCACTTGGAGATGGCGATACTCCTTTTAAAATTAGCATTGTTAATATTTTTCTGAATGGTCTATTTGATTACCTCCTAGTTCAAAAATTTGGCGCATCGGGACTAGTCCTCGCAACGGTAGCCGTAAACGTTATTTCTATGATTGTGATGATGTATGTCCTTGATCGCCGTCTGAATGGAATGCCACTCAAAAGCTGGAGTATCACGATTTTGGGACTGGTCATTGCCAGTGTGATCGCAGGTGGAATAAGTTGGGGGCTTTACTATGTCATGAGCCAAAACTTTGCCAATATGAGTGTGATAATGAGGTTTGGGGCAGAGGTCAGTGGTTTATTGATCGCCAGTGCAGTTGGTCTAATAATATTCGGGGCGCTCGCATTACAAATGAAAATCCCAGAGATTAACACACTTACCAATCAAATTAAACGCCGCTTTTCACGTAAATAGCTCAAATCTTATGAAACTGAGATTTGCCCCGCATTATAAGATTGTTCTAACAAAATTGTCGACAACTATAAAATTAAGGTAGTGCTGCAAAGTAATTTTTTTAGTAATTGTGTTGCGGGCGCTTCGCGCCCGCAACACAATTACATTGCATGACTACCAAAATTAATTATCAATATGTCAAGATGATTAGCAAATCTGAGATCTTCTTAGAAATAACTTAACAATAGCTTATGAGTCTTATAGCAGGGCAGCTAGTCGGCGGACATTACGAAGTTATGACACTTTTAGGTGGTGGCGGATTTGGTGAGACCTATCTTGCACGGGACTTACATTTGCCTGATCATCCATCAAGGGTCATCAAAAGACTATGTCCACGCAATCAAGACCCAAATATGTTGCAGATCTCACGGCGACTATTTGACACTGAAGCTCAGGTACTGTATCGACTAGGGGCATATCCTCAGATTCCACAACTATTTGCTCATTTTGAAGAATTATCAGAATTTTATCTAGTTCAAGAATATATTGACGGCAAAGACCTCAGCCATGAATTGATTGGAGGCAAAATTTGGGATCAGTTTGCAGTTGTCGATCTATTGCAAAATCTACTCACGGTGTTGAGCTTTGTGCATCATCATAATGTCATTCATCGTGATATTAAACCTGAAAATATTATTAGGCGGAGTGATGGACAGCTTTTTCTTATTGATTTTGGCATAGTTAAGCAAATTGCTACGCCGACGATGGTCTTGAATGGACAGGATGATCAGACGACCTATACAGTGGGCATTGGTACTCCTGGATATATGCCCAGTGAGCAAGCACATGGAGAACCAAAGTTTGCAAGCGATCTCTATGCGATCGGCATGATTGGTATCCAAGCTTTGACAGGGATTTCGCCTAGTCACTTAGGAAAGGATGACAATCTCGAAATTGTGTGGCGACCCTATGCCCCTAATGTCTATCCCGAATTTGCGGATATTCTCTCGCAGATGGTGTGGTTCGATTTTCGCCAGCGTTATGCTAATGCTCATATCGCCTACGAAGCGCTCAAGGAATTTCGCGATCGCTATCCAATTCCGATTCTGAATCACTGTTTGACAACAATTCGACTCAGCGAAGGGCTGACGAGTGATGATCTGCATGATCGCCACTTAGCGCAACAATCCAAATCCAAGAATTTAGCCATTTGGCAGCATCTTCAGGCTTGGCATTGGGTGGTGGGTTTGACAACGCTCGGTGCGATCGCCTTAACAACTATCGTCTTGCTATTAGCCGTTCCACCGAAGCCAAGCCGTACTAACGGAGTTGGAGAAACCAATATCATTAGTCCGAATCCTCAAGCTTTAACCACATCTACCAATGACTCTGTTAGCACTGGCTCCATTACTCTATTTAAAGAATTTGCAACTAGTGATGCGATTTATGGTGTAGCACTTAGTTCTGATGGTAAAACCCTTGCGGCTGGGAGTTCGGAGCGCGTCATTGACTTCTGGGATATAGTTGCAGGGCAGAAACTCCAAAGCTTAAATGGTAATACGGGGCGAGTTTATGACATTTACTTTAGTCCCGATGGCAAAAAAATCGTGAGTGGCAGTGATGATCGTAAAGTGATCATTTGGGATGTGAAAACCAGCAAAATTTTGCGTACTCTCGAAGGGCATCAAGAACGGGTATACACAACTATTTTTAGTCCCGATGGCAAAATGATTGCCAGTTCTGGAGCCGATCGCACGATTCGTCTGTGGAATGCTGATACAGGTAAACCCATTAATATTTTCCAAGAAAAATCTTGGGTATATGATGTCTCTTTTACTCCTGATGGCAAACTGTTAGCCAGTGCCTGCCAAGATGGTGCAATTCATCTTTGGAATGTGGAAACGGGCAAAATTGTCAAAACCCTATCGGAAAGCGGTAGTTCCGTCCGTTCCATTGCCTATAGCAATAGTGGCAAACTGATTGCTGCTGCCATGGAAGACAATACCGTGCGTCTATGGGATGCAGCTACAGGACAACTCAAGGAAGTACTGACTGGACATACTGGAGAAGTCCATACCCTCGATTTTAGTAAAGACGATCGCTTACTGGCGACTGGTAGTGCAGATAAAACTGTGCGAGTTTGGCATTTAAAGGAGAAGCGATCGCCACAAGTATTAGCAGATCATGAACGTGGTGTCGCCTCCGTAGAATTTAGCAATGATCAGAAGTTTTTAGTTAGTGGCAGTCTCGATGGCAAAATCAAAATTTGGAAATTAGGTTCATAAAATGCTCAGGGAAAATCAATTTTTTATGGCGCGGCTTCGCCGCGCCATAAAAAATATCTAACCAGCTTACGAAAATAGATCTTTTAAAAAGAGTGAGATCTCAGCGCGATCGCTAACATTGAAAAAGTCCATCGGTACTACGCCATCCAAATGACGACTCACTACATTAAAACCTAATCTAGCACGACGATAGTTAATGACTAGAGGACTATTCGGTGGTATTGGTTGTCGTAACCACGCATCGAAATTGGGGGCTTGCTTCATGCGATCACTCATGGCACTTACAAGGGCGGCTGAGCGTTCATCAGGCAAACTACTAGAGGCAAATACATAGGCGCGTTCCAGTAATTTATCGCGCAAATTCGGATTGAGCCAAGCTGAAACTACCATCTCTAGAGGAGTCTGGGGGTTTTGCTTCACGGCTTGCAAAGCATCTGCATCATTAGCGATCGCATTAGCTAGGAGTATTGCAGTGGAATGACCACTTTGTTGAAGTTCCGTAACAGCATTAGGCTGACCTGTCCACCATCTGAGAGCCATTAGACGCACTGCTTGATTGGGATTATTGCGATAGGTGCGTTCCAGATTTGCCACCACCTGTGGATAGATCGCTTGTAAAGCTGATTCTGTCCAAATTGGGCTAGTGATGAACATTGGATCATTGACGATTTCCGTGGTGATCGCTGAGATAGCCTCTGTCATTTTGCCTTGCCACAATAAACTGACACCTAACCCAAAATGAAGTGATTTTTTTGTGGAAACCAGCTCTAGTCCTCGACGAAAATAGGTTTCGGCATCCTGAGCCGCTTTAGTTCCTTCCTGTTGCAGACTCAGCCATGCTGCGGCATTGTAGGTAGCTTCGTTGTAGGGATTTGTAGCGATCGCCGTTTTAATCCAACCTAATCCCTCAGTTTGCCAAGTTTTCGCCTGCGGTAAATTTGGATAATTAATCGCAAGGTCAGCTAAATTCCAGCCTAATTGATAGGGATAGTAAGGTTCCCAAGGTGTCAGTTGATTGGCTAGTTTTAGACGATCTTGGAATTTATCAACAGTAGCGATCACTTCAGGCAGATCTTCCTGTTTCGCATTGGCTAATTCGGACTTGGCTTTGGCTAAATAAATAAATCCCACACTTGATGCTTGCCAAGCCGTATTCACAGGCACTAGCCAAGCGATCGCCGCACCTAGATAAACCGTCGCAATTAGTGCTAACCATTGACGCGGCTGCCTATAGCCAAGGGTAATCAATTCACGGTTATGTACTTGTCCTAGATAAGCCAAACTCGCAAAGATAATGACTAAGCTGCCACTAATTGCAGGTACATCAAGCTGATAGTCTGTAATTGCCAACATGCCATAGCCCAGCACACTCGCCAATAATCCATAGGTGAGTACCTGATCCTGCGAATGTGCTTGCCAACTGGGAGATTGGTGCAACCGAAAGACAAAACTGGTGATCGCCACTAATAAAAAGATAAAGGTAATAACTGCGCCAATCCCCAATTCAGCCCAGAGATGCACAGGTGTACTATGCAGTTGAAATAAAAGCTCTGCTTCGCGACCTGCCCACTGAGGACGATATTGCTGATACAACATCACTGCAGAGCCAGCCCCTGCTCCAAATAGCCAATGATCCAAACCTATGCGCCAACCCACATCGGCAGCAATCGTTCTAAATAGTAATTCGCCCGATCCTTGGGTCGGATTTGTAAAACTCGTCGATAATCCTGATATAAGCGATCGCAAACGATTATTTGCAGCAATTAGAACTGCTAATAAAGTGATCGCCCCACTCCCCGCGAAGATTACGAGCCAGCGACTAAGTTTGCTACGAAAGATTGCCACGATTATGCCATAGACCACAATTACGCCTAGCCCTAAAAAACCTCCCCGTGAGCTAGTGGTATATAAATCAATTAGCCCTAACCCAATTCCTGTTAACCAGAACGATCGCCATATCCCCTTTTGAGCGATCGCTAAACTCACAAAAATCGGTAAAACTAACATCAAAAATCCTGCTACATAATTTTGATGTCCCATTGGAGCCCAATTGCGGGATTGTAAATCGGAAAAATCGTAGGTGAGGTTTAATCCCCATTGATTGAGCTTACCAAGTTTAGTCAATTGGGGCAGCCATGTTTGTGTAGTCCATAACCATAGACTTTCCACAATTACGGCTATTCCCAATAAGCCCTGAAATCTCAAAACTGATAAAATCCCAGATTGGGAGCTATTAGATCTATCTTCATAATTGTTATGCAAAAAATTATTGGTCACATACAGCGCAATTAAATAGCCAAATGCAGTCAAGCTATACCACATAGACTGATTGGGAAACTGAGCCAACATCGTTGAGATGCACAGTGTCACAAATCCAGAGCCAACCACCCAATCAAAGCCATTGCCCAATAAGTAAAATGGTTTATCCTTGCGCCATAGATTTAACAAACCTGCGATCGCTAAGCAGAGCAATCCTACTTGCCATAGCAGTACCCAAGGGAAAGCGACCATCTGCGTACTACTATCAGGTAGTAAAGTAAATAAAATATAGGCGGCAATGCCTAGCTGGATGATTAACCGACCTGTACTCATAAAACCTGAAAACCAAAATTTAGCAATATAATTAGTAATTTACGCAAAAGAGGACACCTTATCATTTCTCTCTAGTAAATCAACAAGCTAAACTTAATTATGTCAGTAATTCTCATATCAAAACCAGTGTAGGGCTGTCAGCGCTTATAACTTCAAACTAGAAATTCGGTAGTGCTAAATATGTAAGGATGGGCGACGCGAAGCGCCACCCATCCTTACATACTATTCTGTTAGATTTTTCTCAAATCACCGAAACTTTGGCTGTGCTTGCAATATTGGCAATAATGTTTGCGGTCACTAGCTTTTTCTAAGTTATTTTTTGCAGATGAGCAATATTTAGGCAATGACAATCTAGATGATCAAGAAGAATCTGAAGAGATTTTGACAGAAGTTGCGATGTCGGGTAATTTTTTGTTATCTGAAGTGAAAATGCTTCAGCAACAGATTCGAGAGCTAACGAGTTCACAACAGAAATTTCGGCAAATACTGATCGCAAATCGATCAGTATATCTTTCCCAGAAGAGCAAAGAGACCACTATGCAAACATATCGTTTCCTCTGACCCATAGATTTTGTCCCAAAGGGACAAAATCTATGGGTTATTTCCGAGTGACTACTGCTTCAACGTGAGCGGTCTGAGTTTTAATATTTGTGTCATTGTCAACTTTGCTCTCCACCGCAGCGATCGCCCAACGCAATGGTTCCCCATGTTTGGTTAGCTCCTGTTCAACGGTTTTGGCGATCGATTCTTGGTGTTCATTAATCTCAATTTCCGCAGTAATAAAATGCGTGGTCATTTTGGTTGATTTTGGCTTAAGTTACTTGTTTGATTAATTAGGATTGTATAGTGATTTGCTGTTTATTTGGATATAACTTTCGCCGCGATCACCTATTGTCAAAAAAATATAGTGTTAGACAAAATATGTTAGGACAAACGAAAAAACGAAATGAGATTTGCGCTGCAAATCTCTGTAACTCTCGTTTCAGTTTTGCATAGCTATAGTTATAACATTCACCTAACTAACTTCATTTGCCATGAGTTCTAATTCGGAAAAGGTTAGCAAAATTAACACAAATTCTAAATGGCAGTTTTGGATTGATCGCGGTGGCACATTTACTGATATCGTCGCCCAGACCCCTGACGGTGAAATTATGCTGCATAAATTGCTTTCAGAGAATCCTGATCGCTATACCGATGCACCGATTCAAGGGATTCGCGATATTTTAGGACTTTCACCCGATGCAGCAATTCCCATTGAGCAAATTTCCTCAATTAAAATGGGAACGACGGTGGCGACTAATGCCTTGTTAGAACGAAAGGGTGATCGCACAGTTTTATTGATTACTAAAGGCTTTCGAGATGCTTTACGCATAGGCTATCAGCATCGTCCCAATATTTTTGCCAGACATATTGAGTTACCAGAAATGCTCTATGAGCACGTAATTGAAATCGAAGAACGTTATAGTGCTCATGGGGAAGTTCTTATGTCTTTGAATGAGAACTTAGCGATTAAAGAATTACAAAAAGCTTATAATTTGGGAATTAGGGCTTGTGCGATCGCCTTAATGCATAGTTATCGCTATCCGCATCATGAGCAGAGATTAGCCGCAATTTCCAAGCAAATTGGTTTCACACAAGTTTCCGTATCCCATGAAATTAGTTCCTTAATCAAATTTGTCAGTCGTGGTGATACGACAGTTGTTGATGCCTATCTATCACCAATTCTCAAGCGCTATATTGATCGCGTTAGTGCTGAACTTAATCATAACCTTACCCTTAGTTCCTCTTCTACGAGAGAGTTAAATCAGACTACGAAATTAATGTTTATGCAGTCCAATGGGGGATTGACGGAAGCGAAAAGTTTTCAAGGCAAAAACAGTATTCTTTCGGGACCCGCAGGGGGAATTGTGGGGGCTGTACAAACCTGTTTGCAAGAAGGTTTTGAGAAAATCATTAGCTTTGATATGGGTGGAACTTCCACTGATGTGGCACATTATGCGGGAAGTTATGAGCGATCGCTATCGACAGAAGTTGCTGGCGTGAGGCTGAGTACCCCGATGATGGCAATCCATACGGTAGCAGCAGGTGGTGGTTCCTTACTATTTTTTGATGGTGCAAGGTATCGCGTAGGACCTGAATCGGCAGGAGCATTTCCAGGTCCTGCTTGTTATCGCAATGGCGGTAATTTAGCTGTAACCGATTGCAATGTGATGTTAGGGAAATTACAACCCGATTTCTTTCCGAAAGTATTTGGTAGAGATGGAAACTTACCTTTTGATCGCGAAGTTGTGGTTGAGAAGTTTACACAATTAGCGCAAACCATCAACCAAAATACAGGTCAAGCAGTTACCCCTGAAGCGGTCGCCCAAGGTTTCCTAGAAATTGCGGTCGAAAAAATGGCGATGGCAATCAAAAAAATATCCATACAACGTGGATATGACGTTTCTGAATATGTGCTCTGTTGTTTTGGTGGTGCGGGTGGTCAGCATGCCTGCGCGATCGCCGATGTGTTAGGCATGACACAGGTATTCATCCATCCTTACGCAGGGGTGCTATCTGCCTACGGCATTGGTTTAGCGGATATTCGCACAATTCGCGATCGCTCGGTTGAGTCAGAGCTAAATTTAGAACTACTTGCGGAACTCGAAACGATGGCACAAAATCTCAGTGAAGAAGGCAAAACTGAGATTTTGCAAGGGAATGAGGATGGCAATTTACAAATCGAAACTAGCTTGCGAATGCGTTATAAAGGCACAGATTCATCGCTAGCAGTAGTCATTCCTAATTCTCTTAAAATCTTTTCTCAAGAAACATCTGATTATTTACGAGCTAATTTTGAATCTTTGCACAAGGATCGTTATGGATTCATCTTTGAAAATAAGGTTCTGATTGTAGAAGCGATTGCCGTGGAAACTATCATTTCAAGGAAGAAGGAGAAAGTAAAAAGGAAAAAAGCTAATAGCCAACAGCTAACAGCTAACAGACAAACAGCCCAAGTCTATATGGCAGGTGCATGGCGTGAAACTCCTATATTACGGCGGGAGGATTTGCGGGTGGGAGATCGCATTCAGGGGGCAGCGTTAATTATTGATGCCACGGGTACTAATGTGCTCGAGCCTCATTGGGAAGCAGAGTTAAATGAGGATGATTGTTTGATATTGAGGCGATCGCCTCAATATCAAAATCAAATGTCTGAGGGAGAAGAAATTAAAGTTCCCCCTATTAAGATGGATTTAGTGGCGACTTATCCTGATCCGATTAAACTAGAAATCTTTAATAATCTTTTTCAATCTATTGCTGAACAGATGGGATTTACTCTGCAAAATACGAGTGTCAGTGTGAATATCCGTGAGCGTTTGGATTTTTCTTGTGCGATTTTCGATCTCGAAGGCGAATTGGTTGCCAATGCGCCGCATATCCCTGTCCATCTTGGATCGATGGGCGAAAGTGTCAAGGCTTTAATCGAAGAGAAGGGAACTGCAAATATCCGTTTTGGTGATGTGTTTGCCACTAATAATCCCTATAACGGGGGAACGCATTTACCTGATATCACGGTAATTACGCCCGTATTTATTGATTCTGAACAGCCGATTTTTTATGTTGCTTCTCGTGGACATCATGCAGATATTGGGGGAATTACTCCTGGTTCCATGCCTTCAAATAGTACTAGCATCGAAGAAGAAGGCATTCTATTTGATAATTTCCAACTTGTGAAAAATGGTAGGTTTTGCGAAGCAGAAACCCTCGCTTTATTAACTTCTAGTGCATATCCAGCCCGTAATCCTGCTCAAAATATTGCTGATTTACAAGCCCAGATCGCCGCTAATGAATGCGGTGCAAAGGAACTTCAGCGCATGGTGAATCACTATGGCACATCCACAGTCCAAGCTTATATGGGTTTTGTACGCGACAATGCTGAGGCTGCTATTCGCAAGGTGATCGCCAATTTGGCAAAGGGAAAAGGAAAGGGGAAAAAGGAAAAAGATAAACGTAGGTTTGTTTATCCGATTGATAATGGCAGTCAAATAGTTGTTTCCGTAAGCTTAGAACCCATTGCCAGAACTGCAAAAATTGACTTTACGGGAACTTCGGTACAGTTAGGGAATAACTTTAATGCACCGCTTGCAGTTTGCAAAGCCGTTGTCTTGTATGTATTTCGTACTCTCGTTGATGATGATATCCCACTCAATGCAGGATGTTTAGAACCTTTGGAAATTATTATCCCTGAAGGCTCAATGCTCAATCCCGTTTATCCCGCGGCGGTAGTGGCGGGAAATGTAGAGACTTCTCAGGCGATCGCGAATGCTTTGTATGGTGCGCTCGGAGTAATGGCAGCCTCACAGGGAACGATGAATAATTTTACCTTTGGTAGCGATCACTATCAATATTACGAAACTATTTGCGGTGGATCGGGTGCGGGGAATGATTTTGATGGCACTGATGCGATTCAAACTCACATGACTAATTCACGACTCACCGATCCTGAAATTCTGGAATGGCGATTTCCTGTACTTTTAGAAGAATTTTCCATCAGAGCAAATAGTGGCGGTATGGGGAAACACAAGGGGGGGAACGGAGTGACACGGCGGATCAAGTTTCTGGAACCCATGACTGCATCGATTTTGGCAAGTAGTCGGGTTATTCCTCCCTTTGGCTTAAACGGTGGTGAGGCGGGTTCAACTGGTCGTAATTATGTAATTAGGAATGATGGAGAGATTCTCGACTTACCAAGCACAGCCACAGTTCAAATGGACTCTGGAGATACATTTGTTATTGAAACTCCTGCTGGAGGAGGTTATGGTTAGTTATGCAAATATTTCCCTATTCAATTCAGACCTTGCTTTGGCTAAATCTCAGCTTGGTTTTCATAAGCTTTGCTCCCATCGGTTTATCTCTGCACAGATTTGTCATTTTACATCGGTTTGCGCTTACTCAAAACCCAGAAATATTTTTGAAAGTGTTGCTTTGCCCCACTTTCAAAAATATTTCTGTACTACTCAAAGCCTCAATCGGCTATATTATGGGGTTGTCTTGAATTTCTCTTGATCGATCGCTCTCATCGATAGTTCTAATGCTATACTCGCATACTTGATCAGTAGCACTTAAGCCTCATTGTGTTCCTATGGGCTATGAGCCACTCCACCACAAATATCGTCCGCAAATTTTTGCCGACCTCGTTGGGCAAGAAGCGATCGCCCATACCCTGACCAATGCCTTAAATACTAAGCGCATTGCTCCTGCTTACCTATTTACAGGCGCAAGGGGGACTGGCAAAACATCGAGTGCACGGATCATGGCAAAGTCTCTCAATTGCCTCAGTTCTGACAGTCCGACTCCTCACCCCTGTGGCAAGTGTGAGCTATGCCATAGTATCGCCAACGGCAATGCCCTAGATATTACTGAAATTGACGCAGCAAGTAATACAGGTGTCGATAACATTCGAGAATTAATCGAACGCGCCCAGTTTGCGCCTGTAAAAGCTCGATTTAAGGTTTATATAATTGACGAATGTTTGACAGGCGATACCCTTGTTCAGACAGACTCAGGATTAATGCGTATTGACAATCAGGATTTGTTAGGAAAGCAGGTACTTAGCTATAACGAATCTTTAGCAACATGGGAATACAAAAAGGTTGTACGTTGGCTAGAGCGCGATGTAAAGCCTACGTTAATTATTAAAACTAATCAGCGATCGCTACAATGTACAGGTAATCATTTAATCAGAACAGGATCAGGATGGACAGCAGCAAGCAATATCAAAGTTGGGATGAACATATTGTCACCTGTGCCTGTGGATGTGGAGAAAAGATGGAAATGGCATACAAGTTTGGAGAAGTTCAAATCTGTAACTGTCGTTGGTAATGAGCCAGTTTATGACATTGAAGTAGAAGATAATCATAACTTTGTCGCTAATGGTCTACTAGTTCATAACTGTCATATGCTGAGTACCGCAGCATTTAATGCGCTACTCAAAACCCTAGAAGAACCGCCCGATCGCGTTACTTTTATCCTTGCGACAACCGACCCGCAGCGCGTATTACCGACAATTATTTCGCGTTGTCAGCGTTTTGACTTTCGGCGGATTCCCCTTGAATCAATGGTCAAGCATTTAGGAAAGATCGCCGCTAATGAGAACATTAATATTCATATGGAAGCTCTCACTCTTGTTGCCCAAATCGCGCAAGGAGGATTACGGGATGCGGAGTCTCTGCTTGATCAGTTGAGTCTATTAGATGGAGAGATTACCGTTGAAGCAGTTTGGGATTTAGTTGGTTCTGTACCCGAACAAGATTTGCTTTCATTAATCGAAGCGATCGCCACAGATCATTCCACGCAGCTAATTGACTATGTGCGGCGAATTATGGATCGGGGACGCGAACCCTTGATCGTGTTGCAGAATTTAGCGAATATGTATCGCGATTTATTGATTGCGAAAACCGCTAGCGATCGTAGTGATCTCGTAGCCATGACAAGCTCAGGTTGGGAGCGTTTAGTACAACTTGCTCAGACCTTACCAACTCCTAGTATTTTGCTTGGTCAACAGCATTTACGATCGGCGGAACTACAAATTCGCAACTCCACACAACCTCGTTTGTGGTTGGAAGTAACTTTAATGGGTTTATTACCTTCAGCCCAAGGAGCGATCGCGCCATCTCATTCTCAATCATCAAACACATTCATACCTCAGGCTACTCCTCCCCGCAATATTAGCGCACAACCTATCGCTCAACCACCCAAACAGAATCCCATTCTACAGGTATCATCCACCCCAAAACAAAATTTGTCATCTGTTTCGCCAGAGCCGATTTCCCATCCACCTATTGAACAACCTGTTACAAAAACTAGTCCTGAAACATCTATCCCTACTTCTATCTCTTTGCCAAATGGCGAAACTCCAATTTCTTCTCAAAATGATGACCTAAATGATTTTGCTTCAGTGGGATATGACCTTGATCAACTATGGCAAAACCTTTTGCAAATGTTGCCATCACCAACGAGAGCGATCTTTGTGCAAATGGAATCTCGCTTTTTAGAAGTTGATACCAATAGCGTCAAAATAGGCTTAGGCGGTAAACGTGATGAAACCACAAAAAATATTGCTGTTCAGAAGCGCCCTGAACTAGAAAATGCTTGCTCTCAATTACTGCAACGCCCGATTAAAGTGATGTTTAAGTTTGTTGCATCTTCTCAATCTGGGGCAACACAGGTACAAGTTCCTACACCTTTACCTCACTCACCTTCGATCGCACCTCCCTCACCAAACCTGAATTCACAAGTACCATCACCCAATTCAGTAATTCAACCTGCTGCAGGGATCACGCCACCAGTGCCATCGGTAAGTTCGCATTCAAATCAAGAGGATCCCCCTGCGCCAAAACAATCTAGGGGATACGTTGTTTTATCTGAAGAAGAGAGGATTGTGAGGAATATGGCAGAATTCTTTAATGGACAAATTATTGATCTCGATGAAGAAACAAGTGATCAAGGTACTTAATTAATGAATTGCTGCACAGAGTGTAGTAATTCTTTACCCCAAAGCAGTAGGGATTTTAATGTTTTCTTCCCATTTGCGAGGTGGACTAGCGCGACGAATGTTCCGCCAGATCTGCGTTGCCGCTAAAGTGCCATCAGCCACAGCGATAGAAACTTGATTCAAACCTTTCTTCAAATCACCAAGGGCAAAAATACGATCATGACTAGTCTTGCACATATCATTAGTCACAAGATTCTGCCCATCGTATTCCAGCCCTGCAATGCCTTTGAGGTATTGATTATGGTAAACAGAACCCATGCCAACTAAGCCTGTGGTCGCCTCGACGATTGTACCGTCAGTAAGCTCCACACCACTAAGTTGATGATTTTCACCGTGGAATTTAGCAATTGGGGCTTCGTACAGTGGATAGCCATGCTCTGCCAGCTTTTGTTTTGTCTTATCGCTAACTTCACATAGTCCGTGAGTCAAAACGGAAATATAGGGAGTAAACCAGTTCAATACAAAAGCAGCACCAATTTGTCCTTCTGTATTCGCAATCAAAATTGCCTTCTGATCCCACATATCAAAACCATCGCAGATCATGCAGACATGAAGCGTATATCCTGCATAATCATAGACATTTTGCATATTTCCCAACTGAGGTAGATTGTCGATAATTCCTGAAGCAGCAATTAAGTACTTACTATGGAATACAGGATAAATGCTGTTAGTTTTGCCAACTTTTACTTTTACCGCAAAGGTTTCACCTTCATCAACAACATCTTCGACATAGCCGCGCAAATGATCGGCTCCCCAATCAATAGCTGTCTTTGTACCATGATTCAAAATGTCGCGCCCAGGGGTGGTGGGGTCAAGTCCGACATAATTACGCAAATCTTGCATCCATAGCGATCGCCCTTTGCCTTTTTCGACAATTAAACACTTCAGTCCATAGCGAGCAAGGTAGATCGCTGCCGATAGTCCACCCATGCCACCACCAACTACGATCGCATCGTAGACAGTATCAAGGCGTTCATTTAGATTTTTGCTAGAGAGTTTCATAGCCACCCCACTTTAAAAGTTACGTTAAAGAGAATAAGAAATTGCGCGAAGTGCACTTTCTTACTTGATAGGACTTACGCACTGGGTAGATGTGGTGCGGGCTTCGCCCGCACCACATCTACCTCAAGTCTAATAAATTCGTTCGGTTTGCGTAAGTCCTAATTGAAAGAATTAGCCTTCAAAAGCTAAGCGAGGAGCAGATACGCCAGCAGGTGTACCACCCTTTAAGTAAGCTAGCATAGTGTCAGCATCAGATACTTCAAAAGGGTCGGTTTGGCAATTATCAGAGAAACCAGGCTCAACGAAGATTTTCTCAATCTTGAGATCATTTACGAACATGGAATAGCGCCAAGAGCGAAGACCGAAGCCAATGTTGGATTTGTCAACCAACATACCCATCTTACGGGTAAATTCGCCAGCACCATCGGGTAGCAAGAATACATTCTTAGCACCGATTTCTTTACCCCACTTGAACATTACAAAAGCATCGTTAACAGATACACAGATAACTGCATCAACACCTAATGCTTTGAATTCATCATAAAGCTCTTCATAGCGAGGTAGGTGGTTAGACGAGCAAGTAGGAGTAAATGCACCAGGAAGAGAGAAAACTACTACTTTTTTCCCTGCAAAAAGATCTTCAGTGGTTTTATCTTCCCAACGATAAGGATTAGGTCCACCTACGGACTCATCGCGTACACGAGTCTTAAATACAACGCTTGGTACGGTGTCGATAACTGCCATATTTTTTTTAATCTACAATGAACGCTTATATGAACAAAGATAAGAATAATTCTTATTTAGAAATTAGTCAATAGCCATAGTTAGTTAATTCTTTGAAAAATATTAATAAATTTGTAGTTCTTAGATAGAGATGATATATTGTTTAGACAAAATGCCAAGCTTTGGCTAAAAAATCTAAAAAATGTAACTAGACTAACTATTCATTTGGGATATTTTAAGGACTGATCACTAAATTTCTCTAATTTGTCAGAACAGCAAATTGAGTCAGTAGGGACTTAACTAGAGAATTTAGCGAACCTCAGGAGGAAGTTTATATGCAAAAGCAAGCGGATCGGGTTGTACAAATTTTGAAATCTAAAGGATTGCGGGTTACGCCACAGCGTTTTGCCGTATATGCAAACTTACTCGATCGCCAAGATCACCCTACTGCTGAGCAAATCTTGAACGATCTCAATCAAAATGCGCCCACTTCTTCACAAGCAACCGTTTATCTCTCACTGCAAACTTTGCGTGATGCAGGACTTGTGCGTGAAGTTCTATTAGAACAAGGTGTATGTCGCTATGATGCCAATGTCGAACCACATCATCACTTCCGATGCAAATGCTGTGGAGAAATAGAAGATATTGCGTGGAATGCTTTTGCAGGGTTGGGTTTCCAACAAATTCGCGCAGGCTTAAAAGTTGATAGCTACGAAGTAACTGTTACTGGAATATGCGATCGCTGCGATCTATAAGCATCATAAAAGAAGAGTCTTTACACACTCTTCTTTTAATCATCTGGATTTAAATCACCCATAAACCCCTCAGAACGGATGTCATCAGGCGTAATTAATCTTGCTTTATCACTAGAGCCATCTAAATCACGAATCGATAGGTCATTACTACGGATTTTTTCTTGATATTTCTCTGAGGATCTTTGACGGCGGGGGCGACCCAAAGATTTTAAGCCAGCTTTAATTCCAGCAAATGCGCTTTTAGTCGCGATCGTAGCGCTAGAAGCACTTTGACGTACACCTTTAATGCCATCATTAACTTGCTTAACCGCCTCACCCGCACTTTTTGCGCCTTGATTTAGCTCATCACTTAATTCACTTAGCTCCAAACCAGTCATCCGAATGGCTTCAAGAGTAGCAGGTAGCTCCCTAGTCAAAGTATCTGCTAAACGCACAACACTATTTGCGGCTTTCCCTAGCTCTTGGAATGCAGGAATTGCCGTGAGCAAAAGAATTGTCAGGCAAACGACTACTAATAAAAATGATAGACCTAGTAGGAAGATAGCTTCTGACATAATTTCTTATAAGTGCTTGACTAAGTACTTGCTCTTTAATTGTCTAATCTTCATCTTCAACGGGAATATCGTCTATTTCTATGGATGAGTCATTAGATGTATTTACCATCGATAGAATTAACTCATCTTGGAGTTTGCGGCTAGCCTCTTGTCCAGTTGCGATCGCTTCTTGCAATCTAATCAATGCCTCATCAATAGTACGCTGAGCCTGCACAGTCAATCGATCAGCTTGATATTGCACATTAGCACTGACTTCCTCCGCTAGTTTGGGTAGGGCTTTGGCAGATCGCTTTAAATCCTGACGAGTTTCTTTACCTGAGCGAGGCGCAAACAAAATACCCAATGCAGTACCGATTACAGTACCCACAATTACTCCACCAAAGAATTTACCTGCGCCGTTTGACATTATGCTTGCTCCCTGACGACCTGCTGCCTGACGACCTATTACTTGATTTGTGATTTAAGGAGTTTGGCGTACCTTTACCAGACTTTTGCCAACGACTCCCTAAAAAGGATACACCACGTCCAAGCACAGACAATAATTTCTGAATTCTTTCCAATTGCATTTGCAGCTTTTGATACTGATCCCGCAATGCTCCTACATTGTCACGAGCAATCTCAAGACTTGGCGAAGATACTTGCAACCCATTTTGACAGGCTTTTGTCCAGCCATCTACAGTTTTGACTGTAGCTATAAGTGCTTTTTTAAACATCCAGACCTGCCATGCTGCCCATAGCAATCCCGCACTAAGTGTTAATTGTATGGCGATCACAATCCAAATCATTGCTTTTCAAAAAGACCTCATAGAATTTTTAAGATTTGTAATATAGGAGAAAGATTTGATTAGGTTAATTTTTTTTAAATTGATCTATTTTTACTGATTTTCTAACTGATTTCTTTAACTAACTTTATTTATAACAATTTTTAACTTTATGAGGAGTATATAGTAATCCTATGTAAGTAGCGATAAATGATTGGCTTATCATAAGAATACTAAGTCTTTAAGCCGCCAATTCGCCAGTGATTATGCTACCCAATTGCGATAAAAAGGGTAGAATACTGTTAGATTTTGCTTAATCTAAATTCAGTTTCAGCAAGTGACAGAATATGTCAGCAAAAGCCATGAATCTGAAAAAGGAACTCAAAATTTATTAAACAAGTCTCACAATATATAAATAGATTATATTGGCAATTGATTGAGATGCATACAACAAAGTTGTCTAACAGTTCAGTGACTCTTCTACACCCACACCCCTATCTAATCGTTCATGCAGATGAGGGGCAGCAAATGATCCCACTTATCAATGCAGATTTTTGGACAATTGGGAGGGGCTATGATAACTCAATTGTATTAACAGATAAATGGGTATCACGCTATCACGCCACATTACAAATTGTTGGCGCGTCCAAAAATGATGGTTTCGACTCATCGATAAGGGGAGAATCTAAACCTCGCAATACTAATACTAATAATGAGTCGGGTAGCTTTTACTTGGTAGATTTTGGTAGTCGTAATGGCTCTTTCATGCGTGGACAGAGAATTACCTTTCCAATTTTGCTAAAAAGCGGCGATCGCATGACTATTGGCAAAACTGATATCGATTTCTTTTCACCTCACAAACGTGAGCCTCACCGAACTCCTAGTGAGCATATGAGATTATTCCATCAACCAACTGCTCCTGTGTCTCGTACTTCCCTAACCCCTTCCGAGGAGCGTGTATTCTGGCAGGTAGTCCAAGGCTTTACTAACAAAGAAATTGGTAAGCGTTTGCAAATTAGTCCACGTACAGTCCAAACTCACCTCAGCAGTATCATGACTAAGCTGAATTTAGAAAATCGTTCCCAGATTGTGCGCTACGCCTTTGAGCAAAGCTATAGACCTAACCCAGACAGCACCGCCGATAATAAAGATTTAAACAATTAATAAAGATGAAGAGTGCAATGCACTCTTCATCTTTATTTTAGTCTATCCAGATGAACAGCCAAAAAGATTGCTTTGCAATCTTTTTGGCTGTTCATCTGGATTGCAAGAAAGTGCAAAGCGTTTTAATTGTTAAGAAAGCACCTATAAGCTACTTTCAGATTCTTGAGTTCAGACTAAAATATATAGGTCATTATTATTTCGGATATTGAAACTATGCTCGATCTCAAAGTTATTCTACCTATCCTAACTATCGTCTTTACCATTAGCTGTTTATTTTTTGGAACTCGTAATGGCTTTTACGACACCGACAAATATCACGGCAATGGTTCTGCCCATTAAAAAATAGGGTGGTGATTTGCACCACCCTATTTTTTGCTTATGAATAAAAATATGTGGTCAACATGCTAAGCTGATCTACCTGAAAGCTAATATATATTTTAAGAATTAGCGATCGCTATAGATCCTACTCAGAGACTACTGAGAAACGGAAACCGCCTATGCAGCCGAACTGTCGTAGACGCAGCTAAAAAGCTGAATCTTGATAAGTGGCGCAACCCCAGAGATGGGAATAACTAGGAATGCCCAATCGTGAGGTTGGGTACTCGCTCTCTAACTCCTAAGTGCGTTGATTGCCGAGTTTAGTCACGTCCACCTCAAAACACGTTCAAGTTTTTTATCATGGCACTTTTGCAAGAACGCAAGCTCGAAATTTTCGCTGAATACCAAAAGCATCCTACTGATACTGGATCATCTGATGTTCAGGTTGCATTACTCACCGAGCGTGTTAACCAGTTGACCGCTCACTTGAAGTTACATCCTAAAGATTTCTCATCTCGCCGCAGTTTGCTCAAGATCATTGGTCAACGTAAGCGTTTACTAGCCTATGTCCGTAACCAAGATCGCACTCATTACAAACAACTAATCCAAAGCTTGGGTGTAAGAGGCTAGTTTTTAAATAGTATTTGTAGTATTTGTGGTTTATATGAATACACAAATACTATTACAACTTTTTTAGCGCTAGTGAGGAATATAAAGTGAGCAAGCCAACTGAACGTATCCCTTTCGAGCCAAATAGTCGTAGTAAGAAAGCAAAAGCCAAGGAAACCCAAAAGCCGCCCATTGCTCCTATTACTAAAAATATAAATAGCTCGAAACCCAGCTTAGGTAACAGCACAAGTACAAAACCTTCCCCTAAACGAAATGATCCTTTAGGAATTCCTGATGAAGTCAATCGTCGTATTGTTCGACGGGCTGCTTTATTTTGTGGTATTCCGACAAGTCTAGGGCTTACTACTTTTATAGTGAGTTACATTGTTGTAAGCAAACACATATTTGAGCTACCAACTTCGGTAGTAGTGTTGCTAAGTATGTTGTTTTTAGGACTAGGAGTAGTTGGTCTAAGCTACGGTGCTATTTCTGCTTCTTGGGATGAAGGTCGTGTTGGTAGCTGGTGGGGTGGTCAAGAATTCCAAAAAAACTTTGGTTACTTACGAGAAGCATGGAAGTCTCAAAAGCAAACTCCTCAACAATCTAACAATAAATAAACAAAAAGCCGCATCAGTCGGCTTTTTGTTTATTTGACTTACGCAGTTTCAATTGAGTGTGGCGTTGGCGAAGCCAACGCCACACTCAATTGATTAATTTATTTAAGAAGCTTTTGTATGATTGTCTCGTGATCTAAACCGTCGGAAAGGAAAGAGTCAACAATTTGGAGCCTTTCAGGTAAACCAATGATGTAAGTATTGTTACTAGCAGCTAGAGATTCACATGTTGTTTGGACTGCTAATAGTTCGCGTCCTGCAAGACAGCTAAAGAATGAAGTGAGAATACCTGCTTCTAAATATCCCGTTGGCAACTTATTTCCTTCGATTTTACGAACATAGGGGGAGTTGTAGATCCTAACAAAAATGAATCCTTGAGCTTGATATTGAGGATCGAATTCAAAGGTTCCCCACCCATGAGTTTTCCAACATTCTTTTAAACTTTGAATGAAGGTGATCATATCCATTTCAGCTAATGTCTGACAGTAGTATTCTTCAAGGGATTCAGTAAACCTTGTATAAAAATTCTTACCCCACCATTTACCACAATTAAATAGAACTAGTCTAGATGCTTGTCCTGTTTCCTTCGCTAGTACTGAATATAACGAAGCAATTAAGGTGTCTGGAACCGCTAATAGGCGATCGCCTCGACGGTTTTTTAGGATGCCAATTTCTAAATCACCCTTGATATAGGTTTTATAGTCAAAAAAATTGGCAGGTATGCGATTTTCTTTGATGAGATCGGCAACAGAAATCATAGGTAGTCTCCTAGTAAATTAGTGTGACTTGGGCAGTAGTAATCAAAGGTTGAATTAAAGCAAGTTGTGAGCGGCTGAACTGTTGCTTCAAGGCTTGATTGAGCAATTTATAGAGGGTATCGTTGAGCCGACGGAGATCGCGCATGGACATAATTCCTGCTAGCCAATTGAGCAATCTTTCCTTTAAAAAATTTTCATCATTCAACAACATTGCCATTGAGCTATATCGCAGAACGAGGACAAGATTTTTAATACCTAGCTCTAGATCTTCTAAGGTTACATTAGGTAGTTCCGTTGGTACTTGATCAGCAACACTTTGCAAAATATCAATTTCGCGATCGCGGATGAGTTTATAGAGATTGAGGCGATCAGGTAATGAGCTCACGTAGCTTTCTATGAGTCTAAGCTCATCCAATGCAAGATATCGATCCTGCGCTTGGTTAATTAGTTCTTGAATCTTTGGAATCATAGTTTTTACAAAGAGAATTTAAGTATTTCATTCTTGAATTGGCGCAACTTATAAATTTGCAGTGTTTAGCTGACATTAGTTATTCACTATTTATCCAAATTAACGGCCTTAAATTGCCTTAATTTCTTCAATCTTCATATTTAAAAGAATTTGGAAATATCGTCCAGAAAACTTTCAAGGGTTTCGCTATTCTCATCAATAGTGTTGCTAGTTTCATGTTGATGGACTGTTGCCGCAATTTTAGGCACACCATTCCAAGCGATCGCTCGGAAATATTGTCGAACGGGCATTAGGAAGCTCAAGGTTGGATAGCTGCCATTAAGAACATTGACACCCACTGGGGCTACTTGATTTTCCCAATTTACACCCTGCCAAAAGATCCGTAATGGCTGTAAGCGCCAATCTGAAGTACTCATTTGAGGAATTCTCCATTGCGTAAACGAACTTCGATGTCACGAGTATTAGCACCTTCGTTTAGCCAGAATGATGCAGCATCAATGCGATTTTTACCGCCAAGGAGAAATTTGCAATAGCTTTCACCCATGGAATAGCATTGAATCTCGATACAATCTAGTTCTTTGCTGACTAGATGCGTAAAAAATCCTGAAAACAAACCTGCGTACAAGTGGCAAACTGGTTTGCCGACATCACCCAGACTACGGGCGACGGCAGAGTCAAACACACTGATAAACATGAAGCCCTGCTTGCGATCGCTCATATCTACTTGCCAACGCCCCCATCCCTTAGAGGTGAATGGCCACCACCATGTTTCTAACAAGAAATGTAGATTAGTTTGACGAATGCTGCGACCAAAATCCTTTTCAAACCATTTTGTAAAAAATAGTGCATCTTGCAAGCCCCATTCACAGCCAATCGAGTACATAACTGCTGCTGAAGCATCGCCCACCTCATCTTCTAGCCCTTCTTGAAGCCCAATGATAAAGTCTTCACTCGTGAATATATTTCTGAGTCCATTCCAATCCTCAATGATGCCTTTTCCCAGATTAGGCTGAAAAAAATCCTGTAAACTGTAATGATTATTTTTTCTTTTATGTTTGGATACAGCACTACTCGACTGATCTACAGCAGCAGTCATAAATTTAATACTCCTAATCCAAAAAAATTATTGAGACATTTAAGATGTCGGTAGTGCTGCAAAGTAATTTTTTTAGTAATTGTGTTGCGGGTGCTTCGCGCCCGCAACACAATTACATTGCATGACTACCAAGATGCCGTCGGTAACTAGCAAATTAATTAGTGGCTTAGTTAGCATCTGTTGTTGGGGAAGTTTGGGACATTATTTGACCAATAAAACTTTTTTATTCAAAGTTTTACTCAAAAATATCAGTGCGTTTAGTGTTTGCCAATTGTTCGCCAACACTAAAGTTAGTATTTTCTAATTGACGTACAACTGAGCGCGTAATTAGTTGTCCAACTTCTACTAACGTCTGACCTGTGATTGGACTAAGTAGTGCTTTTTCACAGCGTCGTCCAATTAGTGCCTTAATATCTTGAATCGATTGAACATACGTACCTACAGGCAGTTCAACGACAACTCCCTCACCCATAACCTTTGCTTGGCAAGCAAGTCGTGAGTTCGGCTTACAAGTGGTAATAATTTCTAAAGTACGTTGCTCGTGTTTACCCATTAGGCTAAGTGAAGACATACCCTCTTGGATATAAACATGACAGGTTGCACACATGCCACGCCCACCACATTCTTTTAAAATATTTAGCTCATCCCCCATTAATCCAGAAAGTAATGCACCATTTGTTGCAACATCTGCTGTCTGAGCAATAGGCTCGATTCTTATGCGCTTAGCCATTTTTTAGCTTGCCTCTGCAATGGTTCCCCTTAATACTAAAAGTTAGTTTAACCCATTTGAGGTGTTTAGCTTAGGGTACATGCCGTTAAATAGCTTGAAATTGTTAAGAAATATAAAGTTTGCTTTTTTAGTCAGCGATATCATTTTACTAGATTACATTGTCTGATAAAACTACACCCATTTCTGAATCTGAAGAAACTGCTCAGGGTGACAAGTGATTACATTTTGCTTAGGGTGAGATATAAGTCCATTGTGATCGACCTCAAATTCCTTCAGCCAAGTTGACTCTGGACAACGTGATTTCCTAATTTGTTAGAACGACTTTGCCTTGATATTGGGCAGTAAAGCGAATGAGTTTGTTTGAGACGGATAAAAGTTCATCTAACTTATACTCTTGTGTGTCAGTTTTCGCTGATACTTGCTTAGTATGGTTATCAGTAACTTTTACATGGTTGTTGGTAGCAGTTTCGTTATTTGGTAATGATACAGATGGTGTAGGAGGTGTGTGGGGCTTAGTTGTGCTCGGCTTAGTTGCATTTGCCTGAGTTTGTGCACTTGTGCTTGAAGTTGAATTGGATATTGTATTGGTTTGTTTCCGACTTAAGTTTCTTAAATCAGATGCTGAATTACTAGATAAATTTGCAAATTTTCTTGGTCGAAAATTAGCAATGGGATTAGTAAAACTGCAGTTTTTGGATTGATCTGTTAATGAGGCTTTTGCTTTCGCTAGATTGGCATCCCAGTCCGAATTGGGAAAAGAATGCTGGGTTACCAAACCTAATAGAAGCGAAAAGCATACAATGTGCTGTATTTATCTGTCTCGAGCAAATACTTGATTTTGGTGATGCCCCGTCTATAGCCAACTCAATCTATCGCTATCTGGTACATTTTCGACAACTTGCAGCACTCCTTGACCTAATGCTTGCTTTGTCCTACCTAATACGGAGTCTAATCCGTGAAATATGGGCATATACGGCAGTTTGTGAGGGCAAATTCCCACAAAATCCTGCCAAGTTAAAAAATCTTGAATTACCTCCCGACTCATCTTTTCTCACGCTGCTTCTATGATCGACATACCGTTCACCCTAGACCAATTACGCATTCTCAAGGCGATCGCTGCTGAAGGTAGCTTTAAACGCGCCGCCGATAGTCTTTATGTGTCCCAGCCCGCTGTTAGCTTGCAAGTTCAACATCTAGAGCGACAGCTAGATGTACCTTTGTTTGATCGTGGGGGGCGAAGAGCACAGTTGACAGAGGCAGGACAGTTGCTACTTTCCTATGGCGATCGCATTTTAAGCCTTTGTCAGGAGACTTGCCGAGCCATTGATGATTTACAAAATCTCAATGGGGGGACACTTATTATAGGTGCTAGTCAAACGACTGGAACCTATCTAATGCCACAGATGATTGGCTTATTTCGCAAGAAATACCCTGAAGTCTCGGTACAACTACATGTTCATTCGACAAGGCGAACAGCCTGGAGTGTTGCGAACGGACAGGTAGACTTGGCAATTATTGGTGGTGAAATTCCTGCGGATTTGCTAGATTCTTTAGAGGTTACACCCTATGCTGAGGATGAGCTAGCTCTCATTCTTCCAACTTCTCACCCATTGGCTCAGTTGGCAGCTTTACCCATAGATGAGCTATATAAAATGCAATTTATTACCCTCGATTCACAATCGACTATTCGTAAAGCAATTGATCGTGTCTTACTAGATAGTGGGGTTGATCCAAGACAACTAGAGATCGTGATGGAGTTAAATTCGATTGAGGCAATTAAAAACGCCGTGCAGGCTGGGTTAGGAGCAGCATTTTTGTCGGTAACAGCGATTGAAAAAGAGTTGCAAATGGGGGCTTTAAAGCAAATGCGGATTGATGGGGTGGTGATCAATCGGATGCTCTTACAAATTCGGAATCCAAATCGTTATCGCTCTAAGGCAACGGAAGCGTTTTGTAACGAAGTCTTACCAATATTCCGAGACAAAGCATAAGTCAAAGCAGTGAAACGCTTCTTTGGCTTAATAGCGCTTACATTAAAATAGTAATCCCAACATAGTTTTTCATTTTTACTTTTTATTTTTTACTTGTCACCATGAGCTACTTCCGCCCCGCTATTGATGCAATGACTGGCTATATTCCTGGGGAACAGCCCAAGTCGGGGATCAAAGTTATCAAACTGAATACTAACGAGAATCCCTATCCGCCATCGCCTAAAGCGATCGCTGCTTTGCAAACTATTGATGGAGACTCTTTACGACGCTATCCCGATCCGTTTGCCCATGAATTTTGTCAAGCGGTAAGTGAAGCTCTTGGTGTACCTAAGGATTGGATAATCGTTGGTAATGGCAGCGATGATGTTTTAAATATTTTGATCAGGGCTTGTGCCGAAGGACGCGATCGCAAAGTGGTTTATCCAATGCCAACCTATGTGCTTTACCGTACCCTCGCCGCAATGCAACCATCGGAGACTGTAGAAGTGCCCTATGGAGAGAATTTTGAATTACCTATTGAGCAACTCGTCGCTGCCAATGGTGCGGTGACTTTTATTGCATCTCCCAACAGTCCATCAGGTCATGCCGTACCTCTTGAAGATTTACGCAAATTGGCGCAGCAGGTCTCAGGAATTGTGGCGATCGACGAAGCCTATGTTGATTTTGCAGAATATTCAGCTTTGCCACTGGTGCAGGAATTTGACAACGTGATCATATTACGCACCTTATCGAAAGGCTATTCCTTAGCAGGTTTGCGTTTAGGCTTCGGTATCGCTAATCCCCAACTTTTGTCAGGACTCTTTAAGGTTAAAGATAGCTATAACATCGATGCAGTAGCGATCGCTGTGGGCACTGCGGCAATGCGCGACCAAGAATACAAAGATGCAAATGCCAATAAGGTCAAAACTTCGCGATCGCGTCTCATCGACGACCTCAAAAATATTGGCTATACAGTCCCAAGGTCTTACGGTAATTTTGTCATCGCTACTCCTCCTAGGAGTAATGCCGAAGAGATTTATTTAAAACTAAAAGAATCTGGCATTTTAGTACGCTATTTCAATCAAGCAGGGCTAGCTGATAAATTGCGAATTACAGTGGGTACTGACGAGCAAAATCAAGCCCTGTACGATCAACTGACTTTAATTGGCTAAAAGATGGAGAATAGGAGGCTCGAACCCCTGACCTCTGCGGTGCGATCGCAGCACTCTACCAACTGAGCTAATTCCCCAATAAGCTATATATAGCATATTTTCAACAACAAGGTCGTACTCAGAGCACCTTGTTACTTGCTGATAGAAACAGGCGATCGTGACTCACTAAGCATTAAAAACAAGCGAGTTTGGGATAATTTGAAACAGGCTTTGAGAGGGGGGCGTAGCAATCCTCCTCTCAAATCCCAAAAGTAAAAGCATTGCTAAGCAATGCTTTTACTTTTGGGATTTTTAAATTTGCCAGCTTAACCCGAACTGACGTTAACTAGAAATGGCAAAAACCCAAACAATAAGGAAGTCAAATGCTTTTGAAAAATATATTTCAAAGTAAGCTTAGAAATATATCAATGAAATATGTCGATTAATTACTCGCATCTCAAATCTCCATGATTTTGTCGTTTCTTTGATTACTTTTCGAGATGATCGTAGCTCAAATATTTAGCTTAACAATAGTGAAAATTTTGCGATCAGCAACTTTGTCTAAAATATGAAATAGCTCATGCTATTGAGATTAGGTTGATTGGCACGAAGCGCTCACCGACCACTAAAATTATCATCTAGTCAACTTGGCAAGCATTTACTATGAACTCAGGCACCACCAGTAATGAATCAACATTTCAGAAAATCATTCGTCTCTTGCGCTGGCATAAACCTGCAGGCAGACTGATTTTGATGTTGCCTGCGCTATGGGCAACGGTAGCGGCTGCTAAATCAATTCATCAATTACCTCCCTTCGATCTATTAGTCGTAGTCATCCTTGGCAGCTTGGCAACCAGCGCCGCAGGTTGTGTCATAAATGACCTCTGGGATCGAGATATTGATCCACAGGTTGATCGCACTAAAAGTCGTCCCCTTGCCGAGCGATCGCTATCGATTCAAGTGGGGATTGCTATCCTGTTCGTCTCAGGACTATGTGCATTTTTACTATCAACTTATTTAAATCCCCTCAGTTTTGGACTTTGCTTTGCTGCCGTACCTGTAATTGCAATCTATCCTGCCTGCAAGCGCTTTTTCCCTGTACCTCAATTAGTGCTGTCGATCGCTTGGGGATTTAGCGTACTAATCCCCTGGAGCGCTGTTACAGGTGGTCTTGATCGCTATGCTTGGGAATTATGGTTAGCAGTTATTACATGGACGATGGGCTTTGATACGATCTATGCCATGAGCGATCGCGAAGATGACCTCAAGGTTGGAGTTAATTCTAGTGCGCTCTTTTTTGGAAGATATGTAACATTTGCGATCGCCATATTTTTGTCAATTACTCTCGGAAGCTTGCTTTGGCTAGGATGGGACGTGCAACTGGGTCACACACATTACTTAGCTTGCTTGATGGCAGGAGTAATATGGATATGGCAATATAAAAGACTAAGCCAAGCTGAAATTCCTACTGAGTTATACCAAAAAGCGTTTGGTCAAAACGTATGGATCGGCTTTATCATATTAGCGGGAATGATTCCATCCACTCTAAGGATTATTGGCTAACTCTCTAAACTATGGTAGAGCTATTGCGGTGTAATTTTCCTACTCCTGACGTATGATGGCTAGCAAGCCTTAAGTCTGTTAGGATCTAGATTATAAATAGTTAGAGTAAAAAATAAATGAGCAATATTAAAGAAAAAATTCTAGAAGAAGTCCAACAAGCCAGAGAAACCTGCGAAATTAGCGGTGCTGGTTCTCAGGAATGTGCTGCTGCTTGGGATGCAGTAGAAGAGTTACAAGCTGAAGCATCGCACCAAAAGCAAGACAAGCCTAAAAACTCCCTTGAAATTTATTGCGATGACAATCCTGATGCTGTCGAATGTCGTTTGTACGAAGACTAATCATCTCAGCATATCTCTTTTTTTACATCCGTTTGAGTAAAGCTTGCAAACCCTCTCTCAAAGTCCAAAAATAAAAGCATTGCTAAGCAATGCTTTTATTTTTGGACTTTTTAAATTTGCCCGCTTAACCCGAACTGGGTAGTCGTGCAATGTAATTGTGTTGCGGGCGCTTCGCGCCCGCAACACAATTACTAAAAAAATTACTTTGCAGAACTACCCAAAATTTAAATTAAATAGAGTGCTTTATATGGCATTTACCAATCTGGTGAAGTACAGGTTTGTTTCCCCGCCAAAGGCGAAAACAAACCTATGTAACTCGCTTGCTTGAAAAAAGCGATACTCCTTTTAATTAATTTATTGCCACATCCAAAGGGGCATTCCACTTGTTTCTGTCTCAAATTGCAAACGGGCGATCGCACTTTCTGAGCCGTTAGGCAAAAATTTACTAGCAAAGGTTTTAGGGGGCTTGATTGTAAATACCTTGGTGTTTTTAGGATCAAGTCCAGCTAGTTCCGATACCCAGACTCTAGCATCTTCTTCAGTGCCAAGGCGATCGACTAAGCCAAGGCTAAGAGCCTGCTCACCTGTAAATACTCGCCCATCGGCAAAGGAACGCACAGTAGCAGGGCTAAGTTTGCGACCTTCAGCAACGGTTTCCACAAATTGGAGATAGCTAGAATCAATTAGTGATTGGAGGATTTCTCTCTCTTCTTCAGTGATATCTCGATCAAAGGAGAGAATATCTTTATAAGCTCCTGATTTAATTACTTTAAAGGAAATGCCAATTTTATCGAGTAACTTTTCGATGTTATTACCACGCAAAATTACGCCAATACTGCCCGTAATTGTTCCAGGATTAGACACAATGTAATCTGCACCAACACCGATATATACGCCACCACTAGCAGAAATATTACCAAAACTGGCGACTACTTTGATATTAGCCCTTTCTCTGAGGCGTTTGAGAGCTATATAGATTTCTTGAGAATCGCCGACGGTTCCTCCAGGGCTATCAATGCGAAGTAGGAGCGCAGGAAATTTGTTTTCTTCAACAAATTCAAGGGCTTCAAGTACACGAGTTCGGGTACTTGCACCGATCGCTCCCGTAATTTCAATGCGTGCAATTTTTTTACGAAATTTACGTTTGAGAAAGCCGAACATTCAGTTATGGATCTTAAAATTATTATTTGTGTAAAGGGACGATGCCAAGCATTATCCCTTCACACTATATTAGCGATTTAACGCGAATGGTTGATTACCCTTGATTTCAGTCATTAAATGTAGTTGAAGCTACAAAATTATTCTTTTTGGGGACATTTGGGTTTTGATAATTGTGAAAACCTTTGATGATAAAGCGGTATCCTGAGTATATCCATCTAAACATTTCGTAACATAATAAACCGCAAATGCACGAGACCGACTTGCATAGCAGCCTTCTGTCAGGAGGCAATTACCGTAGACTCAAGACAATCCTAGTACTCATCACTGTTTATGGATTGACAATTGGTTTGCATTTTGCCCCTTGGTGGCGTTGGGTGCTACTAGGCTTTTTTGGGATTCATGCATTACGATTAATTTTTGCTCCCCCACTAACTGCGATCGCTCCTAATCCTGAAATTAATTATCAAAATGAGCGATCCGCCGAACTGCCATTTTTCTCTCTATTAGCTTCGGCAAAAAATGAGGAAGCAGTAATTGGTAATTTAGTAAAAAATCTTTGTCAGATTGACTATCCCAGCGATCGCTTTGAAGTATGGATCGTTGATGATAATAGTAGTGACCGCACTTCCGAAGTACTCGCCCTACTCAAAACTAAATATCCACAACTCAAAACCCTCCGTCGTGGTGATGAGGCGCAGGGGGGTAAATCAGGGGCTTTAAATCAAGTGTTAGCTGTGACTAAAGGCGATATTATTGGTGTTTTTGATGCTGATGCTCAAGTACCGACGGATGTGTTGCGATCACTCATACCAGTATTCCAACAGTCAAAAATTGGGGCAGTGCAATTAAGAAAGGCGATCGCTAATGCAAAGGATAACTGGTGGACAGCAGGACAATCGGCGGAAATGGCGCTAGATTTGTGCTTACAGGACTTGCGCGTACGTGTTGGCGGCATCGGTGAGCTGCGCGGGAATGGTCAATTTGTGCGTCGTAATGCCCTCGATGATTGTGGCGGTTGGAATGAGCAGACTATTACCGATGATCTTGATCTCACTATCCGTCTGCATCTATGCCAATGGGACATCGCCTGTTTATATTTTCCTGCGGTGCAAGAAGAAGGAGTCTTAACCTTGAAACAACTCTGGCATCAGCGCAACCGTTGGGCAGAAGGAGGATTTCAGCGCTATCTTGACTATGGAAATCTCTTGCTCAGTGGCAAAATGGGATTCTGGAAAACTTTTGATGGTTCTCTATTTTATATAAATCAATATTTACTGACTGTTGCCTTCATTCCCGATACAATCGCGGCGATCGCCCTAAAGCATAATCCGATGTTACCCCCTATTGCAGGATTCTCGCTTGTCCTCACTGCTGTGACAATGTCGGTCGGATTACGTCGTTCCTATCATGTTTCATGGATTAAAGCGTTCGTGCAAACGGCTTCGGCAATGATCTATATGTTGCACTGGATTCCTGTGATTGCTAGCGTCACCTTGCGGATGTGCGTCCAGCCAAAGCTTCTCAAATGGGTAAAAACTCAACATCAAGGTGCTGGCAATACTTTACTCGAGGACATCGAATTGCAAGAGGTAAATAATAATGCCTGATTGGATTGTTATTGGTGGTGGAATTACGGGGATAGCACTGAGTTATGAACTGCAAAAAATAGGATGTTCAGTGTTGCTCATCGAGCAGCATCAGAAACTCCAAGGATCTAGCAGTATTAGCTATAGCGGTATTTCCTACTGGGGTGCAACCACAGCGATCACCCGTATTCTCAGTGAAGAAGGAATTTCCCGACAACGCAATTTATCTAATGAATTAGGAATGGATACTGAGTTTCGTGAGTTAGACCTCCTCTTAACTCTCGAACCTGAAGCTGATTTGCAAGCAATTATTAATCAATACAATCATTGCACGATCGCTCCCACTTTACTTGATGCTCAAGAAGCTCATGAACGTGAACCCCTTCTCAATACTCAAGGAATTAGTGGTGCATTACTACTTCCCCATGCTCATTGTAATCTCGATTTCTTTGTGCGTGGTTGTACCGATGCTTTCCAAGGATTAGGTGGCAAAGTTGTCTATGCAAAAGTTGAGAATTTATTAATTTTAGGTGATCGCGTTACTGGGGTATGTACGCCTGAAGGCGATTTTCAGGCTGCTCAGGTATGTGTATGTGCAGGCGGTATGTCTCGTGCTTTACTCAAAAAATCTGGGATTAACGCCAGAATTTATTTCACCCATGCCGAAGTAATCGTGACCGAACCTGTCGATCTTGAATTGCGAACAATGGTTATGCCTGCTTCGACAAAGCGTTATGCCTTAGAAGCATCTACAACTGATGCGGAAAAGGAGAAACTTTGGGATGCGATAGGTCAAGAACTTTTGCCACCTTCAATTGATGCAGGTGCAATTCAATTTCGCGATCGCCGAATCAGATTTGGACAATTAAGCCGCGTTCTGACCGATCCCGACGCAGCGATCGATCCTGTTGCCAGTGAAGTCAATATTCGTGCTTCCGTCAGTCAGATTTTGCCGAAAGTAGCAGAACTAAAAGGTCAATGGCAACATTGTTTAGTTGCATTCAGTAATGACAGCTTACCTCTCATTGGTGCAGTCAATGAATATGAGAACCTCCATTTGTTCTCAGGGTTCACTAGTCCTACTGTCTATGCTTTACCCCTAGCAAGAAGGTTTGCTGCCCATGTCACTGGTAAAACCGATGAGATTATCCAACAACTTTCTCCCAATCGCTTTTGGAATAATAAGTAGCTCAACTTAATTAAAACCCAGACCAGAGTTTTGTTCCGCCCGCTAAGCGGGCGGAACAAAACTCTCGGTTTTTAGTTTACTTATATCTATCTACTTAGCTGAATGAGAACTTATGCAAACCGAACGAATTTATTAGGTTTGAGGTAGATTTGGTAGGAATTACGCAAAATAACCAACAACTCAAGTTCTTGGCTGAAAGCTAAAGTCAGCTAAAGCAGACTAAGGAAATTCTATGATCAACCCGTTGAAACGGGTTTAAGCTTTTAGCCCGTAATTTATTACAGGGCTATTGCGTAAGTCCTAAAATCTAGGATTACAAACTTAAATGTTCAATAATTACGGACTATTGAGGCTTTAAGTAAGCGCAAAGTGCTGTATTGGTAATCTGACGGTACTGAAGACGGTATAAGTGATGAACTATTTGCAGAAGGCATTCCCAAGTAAAGATATTGTAAGTAGCTCGGCATAATTACAACCCCGAAAAATGTGGGGGAATAACTCTGCATTTCAATTACTTGAAAAGCGCTATATTTAGCCAAAGTAGAACTGCAACCTCATCCAGCAAAAACAATTTATGACCAATACACAAATTCCTGTTGTTGTCTCTGGTGCGACAGGTAAAATGGGGCGCGAAATTATCAAAGCAATCGCCCAAGCGCCTGATATGTATCTTGTAGGTGCTCTCGGGCGAAAGCATCTTGGCGAAGATATAGGCGAAGTCATTGGTATTGGTGAATTAGAAATACCTATAACCGATAATCTCGAAGTTGTCCTTGCTCAAGCTGCCCAAGAATCACAACTACCCGTCATGATTGATGTTACTCATCCCAGCATTATCTATGAAAATATTCGCTCTGCGATCGCCTATGGTGTGCGTCCTATTGTCGGCACAACGGGCTTAAATGAAAAACAAATTGATGATCTTGCCATTTTTGCGGACAAGGCAAGTACAGGATGTATTATTGCCCCCAATTTCTCCGTTGGCGTAATTTTAATGCAACAAGCAGCGATTGCTGCTGCCAAATATTTCCAGCATGTGGAAATCATTGAATTACACCACAATCAAAAAGCCGATGCCCCTAGTGGCACAGCAATTAAAACCGCACAGATGCTCTCAGAACTAGGTCAATCATTTAATACAGCGATTGTCGAAGAAAAAGAACATCTCACAGGCGCAAGAGGTGCGTCCTATGGCGAAAATATTCGCATTCACAGTGTCCGTGTGCCAGGATTAGTTGCTCGGCAAGAAGTGATTTTTGGTGCAATTGGTGAAACTTTAAAAATTGAACATAATGCCAGCGATCGCACTTGCTATATGGCAGGAGTTTTGCTCTGTGTCCGCAAAGTGCTTGCCCTCAAGTCATTAGTTTATGGACTAGAAAAATTACTTTAAATAGCTCATATCACCCAAGCCCAACTTGAAGTGTTGCCCGCATAGCGGACAACACTTCAGCAAGAATCTATCGTTGTGAGTAATACCCCTAAGGAAGTTTGAAGCTCCGTCCTATCCGCAAAAGCCATGTTTTCCTAGATCTCTAGACGATAGGGGTGTATTGTTTGAGGTTGTTTTTTAGCTGATTTAGACAAGTTTCTTTTCCGACAAAAAAGCCTTTGCAATGCAAAGGCTTTTTTTGTCGGAAAAGAATACCCCCAGGGGAATTCGAATCCCCGTCGCATCCGTGAAAGGGATGTGTCCTAGGCCTCTAGACGATGGGGGCGTGTTCTTGACCTTTACTAAGATACCTAGCTAGTTGCGAGTTTGTCAACACTTCAAGAAAACTTTATTAAATTTGGTGATGACGCTTTGCCTCACCACCAAATTTAAACCAACGCGAGTTCGGGATAGTTTGAAACAGGCTTTGAGAGAGGGTTTGCGTAGCAAACCCTCTCTCAAAGCCAAAAAGTAAAAACCTTGCTAGGCAAAGCTTTTACTTTTTGGCTTTTAAAATTTACCAGCTTAAACCGAACTGACGTTAAACCAAATTTAATCTGATTCATGTTTTGGGATTAAGTGATTGCGGGGCGAATCCCATAGTTACGGTAACGCCAGTAGTCTTGCAAAATTTGGGCATGATCAAAACATAATTGGCTGGGCATTTCCCCTGCTGCAAAGATACCTACAGACTTAGCATCATCATCGGCTTTCGGTTCCCCCACTGCCTCTGCTATATATACAGTGCTAATCGTATGTAAACGTTCATCACGACGAGGATCGGAATAAATACCAAGTAAATCGATTAACTCAACCTTTAAGCCTGTTTCTTCTGCAGCCTCACGCCTAGCCGCATCTTCTAAACGTTCACCATAGTCCACAAATCCCCCTGCGATTGCCCACCCATAGGGCGGATTCAGCCGTTCAATTAACACGATTGGATGATGTTGGTGATCACGCAGGGCAATGATGATATCAACTGTAGGAATAGGGTTTCGATATGTCACTTGATTAGTCATGTGGGTAAAATAAAATCCCGCAAAAATCGCAATATTCAAAAGCTCAACATTATTGTGAACTATATGGTTCACCGCAAAGTGCAATGCACTCCAAGAGAGTAATTACAGCTACAAAATGCAGCTTTACACTAAGTTATCATTCAGATCCATAATCCGAGAGCTACAAGCATTACTCGGCAGGAGAGTATTTCTTTGATTCCGATCAGTATAGAAATTGTAGAAGGTAATCCGAATCTTGCCTCTCTCTTGGGTTGGCATTTACAGCAAATTGGCTATTCGGTATTTCAAGCAGTCAGTGGTCAGCAAGCAAAGTTGGTATTTCAAAAGCAACAGCCAAGTTTGGTGATTTTGAGTACGGATTTACCTGACGGGGATGGGATTGAGCTATGTCGTTGGTTGCATAAGCAAAGAAGTTCTTTGATTTTTGTGATTTCATCGCGAACCAGTGAGCCTGACATCGTAGAAGGATTGAAAGCTGGCGCAGACGATTATTTGACGAAACCTTTCGGAATGCAAGAGTTTTTAGCAAGGGTAGAGGCGTTAACTCGCAGATTACGCACCTCAGCGCCACCTGCTTGCCTTGACTATGGTGCATTAAAAATTGATTTAGTGCAGCGACAGGTCAGACTCAAAGGCAGTGCAATCGATCTCACGCCGCAGGAGTTTAGCTTGCTCTATGTTCTTGCTCAATCGGAGGGTTTAGCCCTAAGTCGTGCAGAGCTTTTACAAAGAGCTTGGCCAGATGAAATTAATAATCCGCGCACTGTGGATACCCATGTTTTATCACTGCGGAAAAAATTAGAGGTTGATCCTCAGCAGCCCAATTTAATTCAAACAGTGCGAAATATTGGTTATCGCTTTAATCCAGAAGCGTTATCGCGCCAGCCGATACGCCAAAATCCACAAAATACAAATAACACCAATAGCGATCGCCCGCCACAGTTCACTGCGCCCCCTAGTCGCTCCTTTGCCAAGTATTAGGAATTTGAGATTGATTTGCATCAGTTACAGCCTTCGATATATTCTACCTCTGGTAACTTACCCGCTCTATAACGTAAAACCTTTTGTCCATCTGTCTCAAAAATTACTCGATAATTGCTATCTTCTTGATCCCTAGGAATGAAGACTAGGTAATGTCCCCCAAACCTGATGTAAGGGTGCTTTTGAACATGGATTTGTCCTTGATAGAGATATTTAACTCGTTCTTCCGAATCACCGATTTTTGCACCACGAAAAGTTGTAACTCTAGGGTTATCTATATCAACTCTTACAATGCGATAGTTAGACACCATAAAACTAACTCCATCTAACCCGCCGACAGGTTTGAAGTAAGTACAATATTTAGGATCACCTCCATAGACTTTCTTCATGTTTAGCCCTGAAGCTTTCACAGCCTCAGAAATTGTCTGTCCTATTAAAACTGACCCTATACCATTTGTGCCCACTTGAGATTCTTCAGTTAAAGTTACTTGAGCAAAACTTGGCAAAGCTCCTGTAATGATTGAAACGTAAACAATGACTAAACTAATCCAAGGGATAGAATTTTTCATACTTCATTGAGTCCAGTAAGGTTTTGATAATTTAGATAAATGAGTTGTACTAAACCCGTATCAAAAGTCTGGTAACTCTCCAAACTTAAGGTCAAAGTAGGCAATTGTGGCGCAAATTAAAGTAAAACTCGTGCCTGAAATAATCGGGTATATTAACAGAATCAATTTAACCATCAGATGCGTCTCTAAAGTTAAATTCTCATCTTGTATCTGCTCATAGGTATTGCATTCGATAATTACAGCCTACTGATGCTTTGAGTAGTACAAAAATATTTCTGAGTTTTTAAGTGAACGCAAAGCGCCTTAATAAACAAACGATCAAACTATAAAAGTCCTCATAGCCATAATATTTAGATCGGTAAAAGTCAATCTAACTAACCAGAACTACGCGCAACATAGCCATCTAAGCTAGTAGCAATGTACAAAATTAGTTGTCCCATTGCAGAAAATCTAATCGTTTTCAGGAAACCAGCGATCTTTAGATCCCCATTAAATGATATTTTGAGAAGCAGTTAGCTTTATATGTGAGCGCAAAAAGTTAAACCAAAAGTTAAACAAAAAGTTAAGCTTTTATAGTTTGATGTATTGCATTTTCTTGCATATATCTATTTGCACGTCATTTCATTGCAAATTTTTTAGATTCTGAGTTAAGAGGCTGGAGTAAACAGCAAGCATGGTAACAACCGCAGAGAAAGTATCAGTCGGGCGCATCACCAAGATCATCGGTCCTGTGGTCGATGCCGAATTCCCCAGTGGCAAAATCCCCGAAATTTATAACGCCGTTGTCGTAACTGGCAAAAACTCCGCAGGACAAGACATCAATGTCACCTGTGAAGTACAACAATTACTAGGTGACAACCAAGTACGTGCTGTTGCGATGAGTACTACTGACGGCATCGTTAGAGGTATGGATGTAACGGACACAGGCGCACCGATTAGCGTTCCTGTTGGACCTAACACCCTCGGTCGTATCTTCAATGTATTAGGCGAACCTATTGATGAATTAGGTCCTGTTACTACAGAAGAAACATTCCCTATTCACCGTCCATCTCCTGCATTTACATCCTTAGAGACCAAACCTAGCACCTTTGAAACGGGCATTAAGGTAATTGACCTTCTTGCACCCTATCGACGTGGTGGCAAAATTGGTCTATTTGGTGGTGCTGGTGTTGGCAAAACCGTATTAATCCAAGAATTAATTAACAACATCGCCAAAAAGCACTCTGGGGTGTCGGTGTTTGGTGGTGTAGGCGAACGTACCCGCGAAGGTAACGACCTCTACAACGAAATGAAAGAATCGGGCGTACTTCAGTACCTCGCTCTTGTTTATGGTCAAATGAACGAGCCACCTGGAGCGCGTATGCGTGTCGGCTTAACCGCTTTGACCATGGCAGAATATTTCCGTGATGTGTCCAAGCAAGACGTATTGTTGTTCATTGACAACATCTTCCGCTTTACTCAAGCTGGTTCCGAAGTATCGGCACTACTTGGTCGGATGCCATCGGCTGTGGGTTATCAGCCAACTCTTGCTACCGACATGGGTGCTTTGCAAGAACGCATCACCTCCACCACTGAAGGATCTATTACCTCGGTACAAGCGGTATATGTACCTGCGGATGATTTGACTGACCCCGCACCTGCAACCACCTTTGCTCACCTTGATGCAACTACTGTATTGTCTCGTGGTTTGGCTTCTAAGGGGATTTATCCTGCGGTAGACCCTCTCGATTCCTCTTCGACCATGTTACAACCAGGGGTTGTTAGCGATGAGCATTACCGTGTAGCTCGTGGTGTACAGGCAATTCTTCAACGCTACAAAGAACTTCAAGATATCATCGCCATCTTGGGGCTTGATGAACTTTCTGAAGAAGACAAGTTAGCTGTAGCTCGTGCTCGTAAGATTGAGCGTTTCTTGTCTCAGCCCTTCTTTGTTGCCGAAGTATTTACTGGTTCTCCTGGTAAGTATGTCACCCTCGAAGAAAGCATCAATGGCTTTGATCGTATCCTTAAGGGTGAACTCGATGATCTCCCTGAGCAAGCTTTCTACCTCGTTGGCAACATCGAAGAAGCGATCGCTAAGGCAGAAAAGCTCAAGGCTGGTAATTAATTTAGGTGATTGGGAATTGGTGATTGGTGATTGGAAATTAATTTTTTGCTCAAGTTGGCAAAAGATTGATTAGTTAATAATTTTGCAATTACCAATCACCTATTACCCATTACCCATTACCCATCACCCATTACCAAATATTTTAAAAAATGACCCTAACTGTAAAAGTAATCTCCCCAGATCACACGATTCTGGATACTGTCGCAGAGGAAGTGATCTTACCGAGTTCCACGGGACAACTTGGTATTTTAACTGGTCACGCTCCTCTGATTTCCGCACTAGAAACAGGCGTATTACGTTTTCGGAAAGACAAAGCTTGGGCAGCCGTCGCTCTTACAGGTGGTTTTGCTGAAGTTGAAGAAAATGAAGTAACCGTTTTGGTGCGTAATGGCGAACTTGGCAGTGAAATCAATGCTGAAGAAGCTCGTCAAGAATTGGCAAAAGCTGAGCAAGATCTGGCTAATATCAAGCCTGATGATAAGCAAGGCAAAATTCAAGCTGAACAACATTTGCGTACTGCTCGCGCTAGAGTGCAAGCAACTACTCCGATTTAAGTCATTTAATTATTGGTAGTGCTGCAAAGTAATTTTTTTAGTAATTGTGTTGCGGGCGCGAAGCGCCCGCAACACAATTACATTGCATAACTACCCAATTATTTGACTAAAAAAGCACTCATCTTAAACGAGTGCTTTTTTAGTCAATGGGTGTAGCCAAAATCTTTTTGAGGGCAGTGATGCCTTTTTTGAGTTGTCGTGAAACTGTGATGGCACTAATGCCTAGAGTTTCCGCAACTTCACGATGCGTAAATTCTTTTAAAAATACAAACTCGACGACTTCGCGGGTACGATCTTCTAATAGATCAAGAGCTTGTTGTAAACGAATACTATCTTCTTGGGCAAGTTGAAAGCTTTGATATTTATGATCTGTGACGAGATCGCCGATGGATGTTGAGCTATCTTCACTCTGCTCGACTGGAGTATCGAGACTAATGGGCGAACGGTTTTGGCAAGCGAGTTTGATGTCGTACCACTCGCTGACGCTAATACCTAGCTCATCTGCAACTTCTTGGCTGGAAGGCTCATGACCAGTTTCGGTACGCTTGTTGCGAATGAACTTACAGCCTTGATTGTAGGTAGTGAGCCAAGCACGCGGCATTCTTAACGTTGGACTCTTATCGCGTAAATAATGTTGTATTTCTCCTTTGATATAAGGTACGGCAAATGAACTAAAAGCATTGCCTTTGCTGACATCAAAGCGCTCGATCGCATTAATCAAGCCAATAGAACCAACCTGCATCAAGTCTTCAAAACTTTCTTGACATTGATTTTTCCAGTGATAGGCTTCACGTCTTACCAAGCCAATATTGAGGTTAACGAGTTGATTACGAAGTTCAGTTGTGGGATTCATACGGTAATCTTGCAAAATTTCGAGAGTTTCCTGCTTGCGTGTAGCCGTTGGGGTAATATCAATTTCCCGTTCATTCTGTGGTTCATTACGGCTATCTAGGTTTTGACTCTGTAAAAAATTCACTAAGTGTTGATAGATCTGTGATCGCGCAAATTCTGAAAAATCAATATCTTTTTCTAGATTAAATTGGGATAAAGCCTTTTTAAATCCTAATTTACCAATTTCTAGTAATTCACGATCACTTAACCGACGCTCTGCAGTTCGACGATTAGATACACGACGCTCAGAAGTAACTGGTCGATCACGTGATCGTTGATTGCCAATCCTTGTTTGATTGATTAGAGAGATGGGTAAAGTAGCGATCGTTTCCCGAATCAAGCCCATATAAATTTCGACAATTTGCTCTTGCAAGTTTTCCGATGATGAAACTCGATAGGCTCTTAACAGAGGCAATATATTCTCATTTTTTGAAGAATTTGAATCTAATGGCATAGGGCAGCCATCCTCAAAGACGTATGCGGCTGGAAGATACGCCTAACATGTAACAAGAGAGTTTTGCATACATGTGCTTGATACCTATGATTGTCCCTTGCTCATAGACATGTAGAAAGATTTGATTCCCTGAAATTTTTATCAACCCCAATTCTGATTTAGTGTAAGACTACACAAAGATATAAGCAATATAAAACGTGAATCTTATACTATCTAAATCTTAATGTGCATTTTTATATCCTAGATTATACAAGTATCTATATCCTAAATCGAAGCGAAATCTCAAAATAGAATTAAGATTACTCTAAGAATTTGCGGAAGTTTCACTTTTACAGACCCTTAGACTATCATAATCATTACTTCGTCTCCTAATGGGACATAGGTCTGATTGACACGCATAACGGCGATTGCATTTGTGCTGATTGTACTCATTAAATTGCCAGAACTATAGTTATTAATTGGCTGAAAAATTGGGTTCCCATTGTAATAGGTGAGTTGCCCCCAGAGATAGGTTTCCCGTCTACCTTGAGCGTGCAAATCTTTAGCAGTAATAGCTTTTATAAATTGAGGATACCAAAAATTACTGTTTGCTCCATTTAATTTCATGATTGTACCACGAATAAATCGCCAGAAACTCATCATTGCCGAAACAGGATTTCCAGGAACTCCAAAATAGAGAATTATATTCTCACTCTCATTCACATTAAGAGATCGAGTGAGTGATGCAACGGTTAGGGGTTTACCTGGTTTAATTGCTACTGAACATACATGAATGTTCGCTCCTATTTTTTCGAGAATTTTATCGATATAATCATAATCACCAACGGAAACTCCCCCCGAAGAAATTATCATATCGGCAGAGGCGATCGCCTTCCTAATTACAAGCTCCATTTCGGTTTGATCATCACTTACTATGCCGAAGGGAATAGCGATCGCTCCTGACTGAGTAATTAGAGTAGACAGAGCATAGAGATTAGAATCAATGATCTGTCCCGATTGTAGACATTGAGAACACTCAAGGCTCACTAACTCATTACCTGTGGAAATAATGGCAATTTTAGGCTGACGATAAACTCTTACCTGTTGACATCTTGCTGAAGCTAAAGCACCTATTTCCGTTGCACCTAATTTCGTACCTACACTAACAAGAGTTGTCCCAGCTTTAATAAATTCACCCCTATGTCTGACATACTCTCCCTGAGTTGGTTTGACCTTAAGTTGTAAAAAATTATCTAGGCGCTCAGTATCTTCTTGCATGATGACTGTATCTGCTCCATGCGGTAACATTCCGCCCGTAAAGATGCGGACACATTCGCCTTGTTGTAAGCATTTATTGACTGCCATTCCTGCAGGAATTTTATAGGGGGCAATCGCTAATTGCACATTTTGCCAGTCGCTTACGTCAGCAATATCAGCATAACGTAGGGCATAACCATCCATTGCTGAGTTGTTCCAATGGGGAAAGTCCCATTTGCTGATCAGGTCTTCTGCTAAAATTCGGTTATTAGCTGCTAATAACGGCAAAATTTCACTATCTTCTTTAGATGTAAAAGGTTTTACCAAATTTAAAATTATTTTTTCGGCTTCAGAGACGGGCAGCATAGCTACATTAAAGGTAGAGGGCAGCGCTACGCGCTGCCCTCTACTATAGAATTTATTTATGCGTATAGATATTGTCACTCTCTTTCCTGAATTTTTTACTTCACCTTTGCAGACAAGTTTGCTCGGAAAAGCGATCGCCAATCAAATTGCGGAAGTACATCTCACTAATCCCAGAGATTTCACTACCGATAAGCATCATCGAGTCGATGACGAACCCTATGGCGGCGGTGCGGGAATGCTGATGAAGCCTGATCCTATTTTTGCGGCAGTGGAGTCTTTGCCAATTTTGCCAAAGCGTGTAATTATCTACATGACTCCGCAAGGAGAGCCAATGAGACAGAATCTATTTAAAGAATTAGTAGGTTATGATCAGCTAGTTCTCATTTGCGGTAGCTATGAAGGAATTGATGAGCGTGTATGTGAACATCTCGTAAATCGCGAAGTTTCCCTTGGAGATTTTGTGCTGACCTGTGGCGAGATTCCAGCATTGGCACTAATTAATGGAGTAGTGCGTTTGCGTCCAGGGACTGTTGGGAAAGAAGATTCGCTTAAATTTGAGAGCTTTGAAGATGGATTATTAGACTATCCACAATATACGCGCCCACCAGTATTTCGGGGTTGGGAAGTTCCCGAGGTTTTGCGATCGGGTAATCACAAGCTAATTGCTGAATGGAGGAGGGAACAACAAATTTTAAGAACAAAACAGCGTCGCCCTGATATGCTCTAATTTGTGTTAGTTCTAAAATGGAAAGAATAGAGGAAAATGAGACAAGAAATTCTAATGTTAAGCATTTAGCTTAGGTCAGATTGGCACAAAGCTGACTTGTTCTTACCCTAGAATAAAGCTATCTCCGAGACCTGATAGTTGGCACGGTCAACCCGCAAGTGTCTTGGAGATTTATGGACAATTTGATCGCCTTGAGTCGGTGATATATATCGAAAATCATCTAAAAAGCTTGAATACGAAGTACTACGGCGAGTTGACAGAACTGTTACGCAAGCATCCAGATTACCCAAGTTCTAATAATGGTACAGGGCTTTTACAGGTTATCGTTGGTCTGAAGATGCGCGCAACCTTTGAGCGACTCACCCAACAAACTGAACAGCATCTTGTTGCTGCTTAGTTCTCTATGATTTTATAAAGAACTAATTTTTAGTAACGGGGCAAAGCCATGCTATGAAAGATTGGTTCTTTATCAAACAAGAGCGTCGAGCCTCAGAAGCTAAAGCTACCAAAAGATTTTATACTTAGCCTTGGATCTATTGAAAAAATATCAAGCATGAGTCAAAAAGAAGTTATCCGAAGCGCCAATGCTCCTGAACCCGTTGGTCCCTATAACCAAGCGATCGCAGTTTCGGCGACTAGCAAGTTGATTTTTATGGCAGGACAAATTGCGATCAATCCTGCCGTTGGTAAAATCGTGGCGACGACAGTGGAAGAACAAGCCGAACAGGTAATCAAAAATATTCAAGCCGTTCTCGATGAGGCAGGCGCAGATATCACCAATGTGATTAAAACGACCGTATTTCTCGCAGATATGGCAGATTTCCCCAAAGTCAATGCCGTCTATGGTAAATATTTTCTCGCTCCATTCCCAGCCCGTTCCACTGTGCAAGTAGCTAGACTTCCTCTCGATGCTCTTGTTGAGATTGAATGTATTGTGGCGATCTAAGCATACGAAAAGTAGGGTGGGCAGTGCCCACCTGATTAAAATTAAAATCTAAGCTCATAGCATTAAGCGAACTATATCAATTGATATAGTTCGCTTAATGCTATGAGCTTAGATTTCCCAAATCAAGCGAATCTGAGAACTTATGAATTGTTGTGGAAATGCTTTGCCCCTTAGTATCTACAACATCTATTTCAATTATTTCAATTCAAAAAACTGACGGATAGGGATGATTGCTATAATCACCTTATCGCTCTGCCTAGGAAAACATCATGACTCCAGCGATCGCCAATCCTGATCTCTCAAATCAAACACCAGCCGAAAAGCTGCTCTGGACAAGTGCCGACCTTGAGCTATTGCCCGACAACGGCAACCGCTATGAAATTATTGATGGAGAACTTTACGTGACTAGAGCACCTCACAACAAACATCAAAAAACCTGTGGCAGATTTTTTACCGTTTTAGATATTTGGTCAGTTGCTACAAAATTAGGTGAAGCCGAGATTGGTGCAGGAGTGATTTTTGGTGATAACGATGATGTGATTCCTGATGTGGTGTGGCTCAGCAAAGAAAGACATACCGCTTTAGTTGATGATGCGGGATATTTCCGAGGTTCGCCCGAACTGGTGATTGAGGTGCTATCTGCGGGAACTGATAATGAGAAACGCGATCGCGAAGTGAAGTTAAAGCTCTATTCATCCCACGGTGTATTAGAGTATTGGATTGCAGATTGGAGGGCAAAGCAAATTCAAGTTTATCGTCGTGAAAATGGCGTTCTCAAATTAGCGATGACTTTGTTTGAGAAGGATCTACTTACCTCTCCATTGTTACCAGAATTCACTTGTCCGCTATCCCAGATTTTTGAGTAATCTTCTCAGCAAAGTCAAAGCGGAGCGCTGACCATATTTACCATTTTCTGCCAATCGCGCCGCGCTTCGCGCAGCGCAATTGGCTCTACGAATTCACGTTAAAAAATTGCATAGCCATTTTTTTATTTGGTAAGTAGCTAGACATAAGTAAACTAAAAACCGAGAGTTTTGTTCCGCCCGCGTAGCGGGCGGAACAAAACTCTCGGTTTGGGTTTTAATTAAGTTGAGCTACTTATGACATACTTAGAACTAATGGTCTAAAAATTAATTAAAAACTGTAATAATGAAAAGTCTGTGGTGCGATCGCGAAGCGGCGGAATATAAAACTGACTTAGGCTTAAGGGTATATACGTCAAGGTTGTTAGGGCGCGATCCGTCATTGGTGTTGCATGGTGGGGGCAATACTTCCGTCAAAATCCGTGAGAAAAATATTGTTGGTGAAGAAGAAGAGATTCTCTATGTAAAAGGAAGTGGCTGGGATTTAGAAACCATAGCCGAAGCAGGCTTTGCTCCTGTGCGGATGCTGCATTTATTGAAATTAGCAAAATTACAAGTTCTCTCTGATTCGCAGATGGTGAACGAACTGAAGACGCAAATGACCAAGGCAAGTGCACCTGCACCATCGGTAGAGACTATTCTTCATGCGAGTTTACCCTACAAGTTTGTCGATCATACCCATGCTGATGCGGTTATTTCTGTGACCAATACGGCGAATGGATGGGAACGGATTCAAGAAATCTATGGTGATGATGTGGTGATCATTCCCTATGTAATGCCAGGGTTTGACCTTGCGCGAGTCTGTGCTGAGAAATTTGCTGCCGAAAAAAGCGATCGCACCATTGGCATGGTGTTAATGAATCACGGTATTTTCTCCTTTGGCGAAACTGCACAGGAATCCTATGAGCGAATGATTGCGTTAGTTGATCGCGCAGAGGATTATCTCAAAAAACATGATGCTTGGGAAATTTCGCCACCAAATTCTCTTATTAGGGAAAGTGATGCAAGATCAGAGATTGCTAAGCTTCGGGCTGAAGTTGCTGAAGTTGCAGGATTTCCTGTAATTCTGAGTTCCCATATGGACGGGCAAAATTTAGCCTTTGCTCAAAGGGAAGATGTAAAGATCGTTTCCCAACAAGGTTGTGCGACTCCCGATCATGTGATTCGCACCAAGCGATTGCCCCTAGTTGGCAGAGATGTCAAAGCCTATGCAGAGTTCTATCGCGCTTATTTTGCCGAGGAAGTTTCCAAATCAGCACAACCAGTGACGATTCTCGATCCAGCGCCTCGCGTAATTCTCGATTACAAGTTAGGACTAGTCACCGTTGGCAAATCAGCAAAGGATGCCAAGATCGTCGCCGATATCTATGAACATACGATGGAAATTATCCAGCGATCGCAACTTTTGGGCGGCTATCAAGCATTACCTGCTAGTGATATCTTTGCCGTGGAATATTGGGAATTAGAACAGGCAAAATTGAAAAAGGGCGGTTCTTCTCCTGCTTTTACGGGTGAGATTGCCCTAGTCACAGGTGCAGCTTCAGGCATTGGTAAGGCTTGCGTGGAGTCATTACTGAAGCGTGGGGCAGCAGTTGTGGGTTTAGATATTAATCCTGCTATTGATAAGCTATATGATCGCCCCGATTTTGTGGGTGTGACCTGTGATGTCAGTAATGAAAGTGCGATCGCCCATGCCCTCGATCAAGCGGTAATCGCCTTTGGTGGACTAGATATACTCATTCTCAATGCAGGTATTTTTCCCTCAGGTTGTCGCATTGAAAATCTCGATACCGCTACATGGCAAAAGGTAATGAATATCAATCTTGATGCAAATCTCGTCCTGATGCGCGAAGCCTATCCATTGCTGAAGCTTGCACCTAAGGGTGGACGGGTTGTGGCGATCGGTTCCAAAAATGTACCTGCTCCTGGACCTGCGGCGGCGGCTTATTCAGCCTCAAAGGCGGCGCTCACCCAATTAATGCGGGTAGCGGTCCTAGAATGGAGTAAAGATCGTATTCGCATTAATACCCTGCATCCCAATGCTGTCTTTGATACGGGCATCTGGACAGAGGAAGTCTTGGCTGCACGTGCTCAGCATTACGGCTTAACGATTGAGGAATATAAAACCAATAATCTGTTGAGGGTGGAAATTACCAGTCATCACGTTGCGGAACTTGCTGCCGAGATGTGTGGAACGCTATTTGCCTGTACGACTGCGGCTCAAGTTCCCATTGATGGTGGCAATGATCGCGTGATCTAATGAGAAATATATTGCAGTTCTTAAGTAGCTCAACTTAATTAACGCGAGTTCGGGATAATTTGAAACAGTCCTTAAGAGAGGGTTTGCGTAGTAAACCATCTCTCAAGGACCAAAAGTAAATTTACTTTTGGTCTTTTAAAATTTGCCAGCTTAAATGAAACTGACGTTACTTAGAGCCGTGCTATTTGGACTTTCTCTTTCCATAGCGAATGAAATTAATTAACTGCTTTGGAAAACTAACTAATCCTTTCCATAAACCAATAAAGAAATTCTCGATTTTGAGAATGATGGCATCTAACCAAAAAAACACAGTCATTACTGGATTATAGACATAACCTAAAAGTGTTGCCTTTGCTTCGATCCATGCTCTTAATGGACGCTCATTCTCTGTCTCTGACGATGAACCTTGATAGGCTAACAATTCTTCTTCAAATAACAAACTTCCTTTGAGCCGATCTTGAGAAATTTGCGTGGTTGTGGTTTCAAAACTTTGCAATTCCCCTGAAGAGTTAATAGCTGTCATATCTTGGGACTTCGTAAAGGCTTGAGACTCATATTCCATAGGAAGAGGCCAAGGACCACTATCATCACCAAAAACATCTTCCATTGTGAGCCATGACTCCTCACGAGGAGCGATATCAGAAGTCTCATCTAGGGCGGGTTGTGATAACTGTCTACCAAAGAAATAGGCGATCGCTTCGGCAATTAATCTCTGTAAACGTTCAAGCTGATCGTCAAATTTGAGTTCATCCGAACTTTTAGAACTAGATTTTTTTCCTTTGTTTGGAGAATCTTGAGAACTGGTTTGAATCTGATCGACAGTTTTTCCTGATAGAAACTCCGATGCTTTTTGTTGAAAATTCTCAAGGACTTCACTAGGTGTTGCTGCATTACCATCAAGCGCCCGCTTACCTATGAAATAGGCGATCGCCGCAGCAATCAATGCTCGTAATCGCTCTATGTTGGCATTTTGAGTTAAAGGTGCATTTTCTTTGATTGCAACCGTTGATTTGACACGCCTCCGCCCCAATTTAGGACTAGAGGGTAAAGCATCAGATTCTGTGGCTGATAAATCCGTTAATACTTCCTCGCTAGCTAAATTTTGTGTCTGAGCTTCAGCTTGACTACCGCGACCAAAGAAATAAGCGATCGCAGCCTCAATCAATCGACGTAACTGCTCTAGATTAAGATTTTTCCCTAGGGAAACATTTTCTGCTAAACCATTACTCTCTCTTAAGACGTTCTCCAGAGCTTGGCGTTGTTCCACCTGTTGCTGCCAAATTTCCGCGAAGATCCGATTGGCAATTATTCTTGGCTCTAGTTCAGGATTATCGATATTTGTGAGATTATTAGGTTTGCGCTTGATGATCGCAGCAATATTGCGATCTAGTTGGAGTTTAGTACGATCAATCCAATTGAAAAATTTGACTAAAGGTCTTAAGAGTAAAGGAATATCTATGGGGATTTCAGGATTTCGTAACTCTTGCACTTGATCAATTAACTGCTCAATATTTTCAGTATTTGTCTCAGATTCCGATAATAATCCGACTGACTCTGGTTGCGATCGCAGTTGTTCCCTATCCTTAGTTTTAGATCGACCCAATGCAGGAAAAATCTGCTTAGTCGTCGAGGCAAACAGATATACAGGATATAAAGCTGCTTTTGCTACTTGATAGGCAAGCAAGCGCGGTAAGTCCTTTACACTAGGCATCTGCCTCAATTGGCGATCAACTAACCGTCTTGCACTGCGCCCTAATTTGGCAGGCAAGGATTGATCAATCCAATTAAAGAGTCGGCTTTGAAAACGTGGCATAGATACATCATAAAAAAAGAAAGGCACGATCGCCAATAAAAAAGGATTCCGAGCTTTACTCGAAATCCTTTTTTATGATTCAACACGTTGACTTGCAAAATGTTGAAATCTTTAGAACAATCCCAAGGTCAATGACTTGTCAATGGGCAAGGTAGAGCCGATACCCAAGTAAAGTGTAAAGGCAGTACCAAAGAGGAATACAGCCATCGCTACAGGGCGACGGAAAGGATTTTGGAACTTGTTGACATTCTCAATGAAGGGAATGAGGATCAAGCCAACAGGAATCAAGCTTTGCAGCAATACGCCCAAAAGCTTGTTAGGTACGATCCGCAAAATTTGGAATGCAGGATACAAGAACCACTCTGGCAAAATTTCCAAAGGAGTCGCGAAGGGATTAGCAGGTTCGCCAACCAAGGTGGGGTCAAGCACTGCCAAACCGGTAATCAAAGCGATCGTGCCAGTAATAACAACTGGGAACATGTACAACAAGTCATTCGGCCAAGCTGGTTCGCCGTAATAGTTGTGACCCATGTTCTTTTCCAACTTTGCCCGCAAAATTGGATCATTCAAATCAGGAAGCTTCTCAGTTTTTGCCATGTTATTGCCCTACTATTGCAATGTATTTTTTCTAAAATTATCTAATACGAAAATCCTAAATTGGACTGTAAGATAACAAACCTTACAAAGGACCAGAAATGCCTTGTTTACGAATCATCAAGAAGTGAGCCAGCATAAATACAGCAATTAACCAAGGCAATACAAATGTGTGCAAGCTGTAGAAACGGGTAAGGGTTGCTTGACCAACACTTTGACCGCCACGGAGGAGTTCAACTAAGGTTCCGCCAACTACAGGAATTGCATCTGGTACGCCAGATACGATCTTTACCGCCCAGTAGCCTACTTGATCCCAAGGTAAGGAATAGCCAGTTACACCGAAGGTAACGGTGATCACAGCCAAAATTACACCAGTAACCCAAGTCAATTCGCGGGGTTTTTTGAAACCACCAGTCAAGTACACACGGAAAACATGCAAGATCATCATCAATACCATCATGCTTGCAGACCAACGGTGAATTGAGCGGATCAACCAACCGAAGTTAACGTCGGTCATGATGTAGCGCACTGAGTCAAAGGCTTCAGTAACCGATGGCTTGTAATAAAAGGTCATCGCGAAACCAGTCGCGAATTGAATTAGGAAGCAGGTGAGGGTGATGCCACCTAAACAATAAAAAATATTGACATGGGGGGGAACGTACTTACTAGTAACGTCCTCGGCGATCGCCCCGACTTCAAGGCGATCGTTAAACCAATCGTAAACTTTACTCATGTAATTGAAAAACCCAAGATTGCTGAACTAGTTAACAATTTTTTGATAGCTGTAATTTATTTTAATACTTATAATCAAGTGTAGGCAAACCTAAAGAAGGTTTTTAACAAGTTTCACTAAATATATAGAAAGATATAACAAGTTTTCTTGTTCTTGGTGAGCCTGCATGAAAATACATTTGCGTTTCAGATTAGCAGTTTTTGTGATTTCTCTATCCTGCTCTTGTGTGACTCCTTTATTTGCTCAAGTTTGCTCCAAGGATTCTCAGGTAAATCTTGGAAATAACAACGAGGAATATCCACCAACTCAACGTGTTGCGTCTGTTCGCAGCGATCGCACCTTGAGTTTAGCTTGGGCTATACCCGCAGAATTTACGGCAATCGAGCCATTTATAGGCAAAGAATATCAACTAGCGCAGCACGAAGGCATTGATTTTATTCATAGCAACCCGTTAGTTAATCAGGTTTTGGTGCGATCGGTTGCCGATGGCACGGTTATGTATGTGCGCCATGACTGCCCGCAATCCAATTCCTTTGAGCCTAATAATTTACATCGTGACTGTGGTGGTGATTGGGGCAACCATATTGTGATTCGGCATCCGAATGGACTATTCACCCGTTATGCTCACCTCTACCCTGATAGCATTCAAGTAAAAGTTGGGCAGAGAATCCCTCGTGGTCAAGTGCTTAGCTATATGGGCAATTCAGGACGCAGTGATACTAGACATCTACACTTTGAGTTAGGCGTGGCAATTAAGATCAATCCCTGTGCGCCAGCACAATCTTTTCACTATGTTTACAATCCAGCCACTTATCTACAATGGAAAGATACCCAATAGAAAGTTGTGGCGCTTACTGCTTATTGGGTATTAACTATAGCTAACCTAGCAAAACTTAAATGTATGAATGATTTAACTGATAAATCTCCTGAAAAAGATAGCGATCGCCAAGATACTAATAGTGTTGATATTCGCGAGATGAATATTGATGATATTGCGCCAATTTTTCACTTGGGTGAGCAATTATTTACTAGTGATTTGTATCCATACCTCTACCGCACATGGGACGAGTGGGAAGTAATCGGGATGTATAACACTGATTCGGAATATTGCTTAGTTGCCGAAATTGACGATCAGCTTGCAGGTTTTATTCTTGGCACAATCATCAATAAAGCTTCGTGGAAATATGGCTATATTACTTGGTTGGGTGTAAATCCCAATTTTCAAAGGCGAGGAGTAGCTGATCGCCTAGTCGATAAGATCATCGAGCGGATGATTGAAGATAATGTGCGCCTAATGCTAGTCGATACCGATCCTGCAAATACGCCCGCCATTAATTTCTTCAATCGCAAAGGTTTCGGCAATGCCAGAGAGCATGTTTTTCTATCACTAAATCTTGCTAAACATGAATATTACGGCAGGTTGATCAATTACGAACGCGATAAAGCCGAGCGTAACCGTCCGCGATCGCGCCGTCGCACTTAACAGCTACATCAGGAATCGTTGTATATAACCCGATTAGCAAAAATTACAGTTCTTTGGGGTTAATTCCCTTATCTCTGAGCTTTTCACAAGTCTTTGCACCTTCTTTTAGCTTGGAGTCGTGCCTCCTCAACTTCTTTGATTAAAACTTCCTATGCGACCACTGAAAGAATTGTAAATCGCATAATCTTAGTACAGGACAAAAAAACTGATTTGGCTCTTCTCTTCAAAGGCTTGCCAGTTTTCCCTTAGGGACTTGATTAGGAAAAAAGGTATCACCGAGTTTGTACGGCTTCGACTTCGCTCAGCTAACGTTAGCTGAGCGAAGTCGAAGCCGTAGGTACTTTAATTTATCGCAAGTCCCTTAAAGCAGTAAAATTTCATCACAAAAAAATAATTTCTTTACTGGCTCTTGAGTAGTTCCATTTGTTTAGCTTGGATTAAGCCTCTTAAGTACGGATTTTTTCTTTGTTCACGGGTAATCTGGTTAAATTCCTTATTGGTAAAACCATGACGGTGAATTTCTTTTTCGGTGAAGCTCTGTAGTTGATTACAGAGTTCCTGCAAAAATTCGGGTGGTTGAGAGATGTTGCAAACTTTGGTTTGTTGTGATTCAGCAAGATTAGCAACAGTTGACCAATTGGAATTACTTTTAGCAGCCCGAAAAATTTCTAAACGTTTGTTTTCGATCGCATTTACGGCTGAGGCATAGCGAGTTAACTGGTCGTTACCAAAAACTGTCTGGGCTAAAATATTATTTAATTGGGTGACTGATTGATCAGTTTGGGCAAAAGTTAAGGAATGATCTCGATTAATTAAAGGTTCCACAATCATCGATATCGCTAAACTTAAGACAAGTAAACTAAGTGTAACTATTCCTCTCTGGTACTCGGCTACATACTTTGGGAAATTATTTTTGGGATTACCTGAATGCATCTGATACTGCATGTTCATAACTGAGAGCTACTATGCCAAAACTACTAAGGACGTATATACACAATATTGACTCAAATAATCTGATTTTGTTGCCTTAAATATGACTGAATGAAAGGTTCGAGATCACCATTCATCACATTTTGGATATTCGTAGTTTCTTCCCCTGTACGCAGATCTTTGACGAGTTGGTAGGGATGAAAAACATAGTTGCGGATCTGGTTACCCCATGCAGCTTCAACCATATCCCCACGAATATCGGCGATCTTTTGAGCGTGTTGCTCTTGGGCAATAATTAGCAACTTAGCTTTGAGCAAACGCATTGCATTTTCTTTATTTTGCAATTGCGATCGCTCTTGGGTACAACGCACTGAAATACCAGTAGGTAGATGGGTAATGCGTACCGCCGTTTCAACCTTGTTGACGTTTTGACCACCCTTACCACCTGCTCGCGTGGTCGTAATTTCAAGTTCCTTGGGATCAATATCGAGATCGACATTTTCCTCCAATAACGGCATTACCTCCACACCTGCAAAACTAGTCTGGCGCTTGTCATTGGCATTAAATGGGGAAATCCTGACCAGACGATGTGTCCCTTTTTCAGGAGCAAGATAGCCATAGGCATAGCGCCCATGGACTAATAGTGTGACAGACTTAATACCTGCCTCTTCCCCCTCAGATATTTCTGAAATTTCGACCTTATAACCTTGAGATTCACAAAAACGGGTATACATTCTTAGGAGCATTTCTGTCCAATCCTGTGCGTCAGTGCCACCTGCCCCTGCATTAATGGTTAGTACTGCGTCATATTTATCATAAGTACCAGATAGTAATTGTTCTAGATCCCAGCGATCTAGTTCTTGCGATAGTTCTCGAAGACTTTGTTTGGCTTCATCAGCTAGAGATGGGTCATCTTCGATTGCGAGCAATTCAGTGATCGTCTCAAGGTTTTCGATAGTTTTACGCCAGCACTCAAATTTAGTGATATAGGATTTTAAAGCATCTAGATCACGCATTATTTTTTGCGCTTGGCTACTATTTTCCCAAAATTCTGTTTGGGAAGCAGTTTGCTCTAGGTCGCTAATTTTTGCTGCGATCGCGGGTACATCAAAGATAGTCCTGAGCAATGCTCAGGCGCAGAGATAAAAGTTGAGTTTGGCGTGCGATCTCTGTAACGTCCACTGACAATATGTCTCCCAAATATAGCGATTAGTTTTCTAATAGGTAAGTAGCTCAACTTAATTAAAACCTATAGCCAAGGTTTGTTCCGCCTGCTACGCGGGCGGAACAAACTTCTCAGTTTTTAGTTTACTTATGTCTAGCTACTTATATAGCTTTTCTCTGAGTTTCATTAATTTGGTAACTAAATTCCGCGAAACTAAGTTTATTGGCATAGTCCACCTAAAAATACAGCCCTCAAGATTATTGCATTGGTCTATAAATGTGGCTATAACTATAGTCTAACTTAGCTATAGAAATTCATTAAGCTGCCATTCATAGCTATTGCTCCTATAATTATCCACTATATTCTCAGAATAAAAATTTTAATCCGAAATAAAGATTGGAGCAGGAACATGAATACCAAATATGACTAAACACCCATTATGATAAAACAGATCGCTATGATGAAATCCTGATCAAAGTTCGCTATAGAGATCAACCAGTTGGCTATCGCATCATTTACAGTAGCTCCTCATGTAAATTCAGCAAAAATGGGATTAACTCGATCCAAAACTAGCTTGAAGTTTAAGTTTTAATGCAATAAATTTGAATACACAGCTAATGACTAAATTATTTTAATGTATAAGGTATAGGTCTTAAGGTACGGGTCGAGTTACTGCTCTAACTCTTGATAAAAACCTATAATTCAAACCATTTGTAGAGTAAAGTAGAACGAGATTAACCTAAATGCTTCCTAGTAGCCTTATACTTTTCGCTATTAAGCGACATCTATTTCTTGTCTTGGTGAGCTAATGAGAGAAACACACGTTAGTCACACACTATTTATTACAGATGCGAGAGGTAGCAGGAAACTCGCACTTGATGGATTAAAGTACACAATTGGGCGGGATGTGAATAATAATATCCA